>NZ_JBIUSS010000013.1:0-59655 GCF_044741445.1 Kitasatospora sp. NPDC088160
CTGGACGGTCGTAACGCTTCGTTGGGGGACGGGGTGCGGCGGGCGTTGGGGCGTGAGCCGCGGGACTTCGCCGACTTCGCCCGCGAGGCCGCCGCGTCCGGGGTCTGGGACGTGTGAGCCGCCCACCGCTCCGCACAACTCGCAGGCCAGTCAGTTTCGTTGATCGTCGGTGCCGGGCCTCGCCGACTTCCTGACCGTCCATCCGGGTCGAACCCGGGAGCGGTACGGAAGCCGGTGCCCGGGCACCGTGGTGGCCCCCGCGCTGGGCGGGGGCCGGGGAGAAATCGAAGGATTACCGATGCGCTCGAACCAGACCGCGACTCCAGCTTCCTACTCCGCTCCATCCTCCTTCGGCGGCCTCGCGCCGGGCGCCTCGGCGGCCCCCGCCGCACGGAGCAAGGCCGCCGGGCCCGTCCTGGCGGGCGCCACCATCGCGATGGGCCTGATGGCGGGCCTGTTCTTCGCCTTCGACGTGTCCGTGATGCCGGGCCTCGCGGCGGGCGACGACCGGACGTACGTGACGGCGATGCAGCACATCAACAAGTCGATCGAGAACGGCATGTTCGGCCTGGTCTTCGTCGGAGCCTTCGTGGCGACGGGCGTGGCGGCCTGGCTCCAGCACAAGGCCGGGCGGCGGCAGGCGGCGCTGTGGGCCGCCGGGGCGACGGTGCTCTACGTGGTGGCCCTGATGGTCACCATGGGCGTCAACATCCCGCTCAACAACCAGCTGGCGCAGGCCGGCGACCCGTCCCAGATCACCGACTTCGCGGGCGTGCGCGCCAAGTTCGAGGGCACCTGGGTGGCCACCAACATGCTCCGCACGCTGCTCTGCACGGGCGGCCTGGCGGCCCTGACCCGGGCGCTGGTCCTGCACGGCCGCGCCTCGCGCTGAACGGCCGGGCCCCGCAACGGGGTTGACGCCCCTGGTGGATCCCCACCGGGGGCGGTCGCCGTGCCCGGCCCCGGTGCCTGGCCCGGTGCCTGGCCCTGTTCCCGGCCCTGTTTCCGCGGCTGGTCAACCCGCCGGGCAGCTGGCCGAATTCACCCCCGGCCGGTCGCGGCGACGGCGCCGTTCGGCGCAGACTGGTCGGTACAGGGCGGTTCCGGCACCAGGGGCAGGGGGCAGGCATGGCCGTACATTCCGGCAGGCGCAGGGCGGTTGGGCGGATTCGGACCGCGATCGGCGCACTCGCCGTCGCCCTGGTGGCGGGAGCGGCGGTCGCGGTGCCGGCCGCACCCGCCGAGGCGGCGGGCGCCAAGGCCGACAAGGGAGGAAAGGTCGTCTACCTCACCTTCGACGACGGCCCCAGTCCCACGTACACGCCGAGGATCCTCGGGATCCTCGCCCGCTACGGCGTGCGCGCGACGTTCTTCGAGATCGGGCAGAACGTCGCCGCCCATCCGGCGCTCACCGGGCAGGTCGCCCGGGCTGGCCACAGCGTGCAGAACCACTCCTGGTCGCACCCGGACCTGCGCCGGCTCTCGGCCTCCGCCGTCAACGCCCAGGTGGCGAACACGGACAAGGCGATCCGCGCCCAGACCGGCCGCACCCCGAGCTGCCTGCGCCCGCCCTACGGTTCGGTCGACGGCGCGGTGCGCTCGCGGGCGGCGGCGCTCGGCAAGCAGGTCGTGCTGTGGTCGGTGGACCCGACCGACTGGTCCCGGCCGGGAACGGCGGCCATCCAGTCCCGGGTGCTGAAGAACGTCCGCCCGGGCTCGGTGATCCTGCTGCACGACGGCGGCGGAGACCGCAGCCAGACCGCCGCCGCACTTCCGACGATCCTCTCCACCCTCAAGTCACGCGGGTACACCTTCGGGACCCTCTGCGGCTAGGCCCTGTCCGGGGCAAGATCCGCCGGACGGGCCATAGCCCCCGGATACGACTTCGAACTCCCACGAGGCACGCGGGAGTTCGAAGGTGTATCCGGGGGTCCGGCCGGGCGCGGGTCAGGCCTGGCCGTGCAGGATCAGCGCCCAGGCGAGGCAGGCGACGGCGGCGGTGCAGAGCAGGGCGCGCAGCACGTTGAAGCGGACCCAGCGGGCTTCGAAGCGCCCCCGGACGGCGGCCGGGTCGGTGATGCGTCGGGGCTCGCCGCCGGCGGCGAGCTCGTCGTTGAGCGGGATGTTGACGGAGCGGGTGACGCCGATCGCGGCGATGTAGAGCACCAGGGCGGCCACGGTGGCGGGTAGCGCGTGGTGGCCGTCGGAGGGCAGGTGGAGGGCGACGGCGGCGCCGGTGGTGAGGAGGGCACCGACGAAGCCGAGGACGAACCAGCCGTTCAGGATGGCCACGTTGATGCGCTGCATGACCTCGATGAAGGTGCGGTCCTCGACCCGCGCGAGCGCGGGCATGACCGAGCACGCGAAGGCGTAGAACAACCCGGCGGTCAGTCCACAGGTGACGGTGGCCGCCACCAGTGCGAGTGTGCGTGCCAGTTCCATCTTCGTAGCCCCTCACTGTCTCTGCGTATCTGCGTATCTGCGTATCGGTTCGTCCCCCGTGCGCCGATCATCCGGCATCCGGGCCGCTCGGGCCACCTCGATCACTCAAGACCCTCTCAAATGACGAACCGTCAAATGATGTCTTGCCGTCTACACTTGGGGCCATGGACACTCTGACGGGACTCCTCGACGGCCCCAAGGCCCGCGGTGCGTTCCTGCTGCGCTCGATCCTCACCCCGCCGTGGTCGCTGCGGATCGAGGACCGGGCCCCGCTGTCGGTGGTGACGATGGTTCGCGGCGAGGCCTGGATCCTGCCCGAGCGCGGCACGCCGCTGCTGCTGCACCCCGGCGACGTGGCGATCGTCCGCGGCCCGGAGCCGTACACGGTGGCGGACGACCCCGACACCCCCGTGGACGTGATCGTCGGCCCCGGGCAGGTCTGCACGCGCGGCGGTGTGGACGTCTCCGAGGTGATGTCGCTCGGCGTCCGGACCTGGGGGCAGGGCCGGGAGGGCGACCAGGCGTCCTCGGTGGTCCTGTCCGGCACCTACCAGGCCGAGCACGAGATCGGCCAGCGCCTGCTCGCCTGCCTGCCCGCCCTGCTGGTCCGCCCGGCCGGCACCGGCGCCGACGACACCCTGGTGCACCTGCTGGCCGCCGAGATAGGGCGCAACGAGCCCGGTCAGGAGCTGGTCCTGGACCGCATCCTGGACCTGCTGGTCGTCTCCGTGCTGCGCTCCTGGCTCGCCGCCCCCGACTCCGGCGCCCCGGCCTGGTACCGCGCCCAGCACGACGCCGTCGTCGGACCGGTGCTGCGGCTGATGCACGACGACCCGGCCACCGCCTGGACGGTCGCCGACCTCGCCCAGCGGGTCGGGGTGTCGCGGGCGGGCCTGGCCCGCCGCTTCACCGGCCTGGTCGGCGAACCGCCGATGGCCTACCTGGCGGGCTGGCGGCTGGCCGTCGCCGCCGACCTGCTGCGCGAACCCGAGTGCACCGTCGCCTTCGCGGCCCGCAAGGTCGGCTACAGCAACGCCTTCGCCCTCTCGGCGGCCTTCAAACGCGTCCGCGGCGTCAGTCCGCAGGAGCACCGCCGCCTCGCCGCGACCGGCGCCCCGGTCCAGCAGGCCGGCTTCTCCGGCCCGGCGGAGACGGTCATCCTGGCGGGCTGACGCCGTGGCCGTGGTCGCCGCCGACAGTCAAGGCCTGGGGATCCAGGACCGGGAATCCAAGGCTGTAATCTCATTTGCCTAAACTCATTAGGTAATCCCATACTAGCTATAGCCGGATGGCAGAAAGCACATGGCACGGGCAGGGCCCGCACAGAACGCGATGGAACAGCGATGAACACCTCTTTCACCACCCCCGTCACCGAGGCCCTGCTGCACGGCCACCTCGACGTCGAGCACACCGGACGCGGCCTGCTGCCGCACCGCCTGCCCGCCCGGGCCCGCCGGCAGATCCCCGACGAACAGCTCGCGATCGCCGAGTCCCAGCCCACCGGCGTCCGGCTGGCCTTCCGCACCCGCGCCACCGCGATCGACCTGCACACCGTCCCGACCAAGCGGGCCTACGTGGGCGTGCCCACCCCGCCCGACGGGGTGTACGACCTCCTCGTCGACGGGCAGCTGACGGCGCAGACCACGGTGTCCGGCGGCAACCTGCGCACCATCGACCTGGGCGCCGGCCGCGTCGAGCTGACCCAGGGCCCGCCCGGCACCGCCCGGTTCACCGGTCTGCCCGCACGGGACAAGACCGTCGAGATCTGGCTCCCGCACACCGAGACCACCGAACTCCTCGCCCTCGACACCGACGCCCCCGTCACCCCGGTCCCGGACGGCACCCGCCGTCGCTGGCTGCACCACGGCAGCTCGATCAGCCACGGCTCCAACGCCACCCACCCGACCGGCACCTGGCCCGCCCTGGCGGCGGCCGCGGGCGGCGTCGACCTGGTCAACCTCGGCTTCGGCGGCAGCGCGCTGCTCGACCCGTTCACCGCCCGCGCGATCCGCGACACCCCCGCCGACCTGATCAGCCTGAAGATCGGCATCAACCTCGTCAACGCCGACGTGATGCGCCTGCGCGCCTTCGTCCCGGCGGTGCACGGCTTCCTCGACACCGTCCGCGAAGGACACCCGGCCACGCCGCTGCTCGTCGTCTCCCCGATCCTCTGCCCGATCCAGGAGGACACCCCGGGGCCCCTCGCCGTCGACTTCAGCACCGGGGCACTGCGCTTCCGGGCCACCGGCGACCCGGCCGAGACCGCGGCGGGCCGCCTCACCCTCACCGTCATCCGGACCGAACTCGCCCGCATCGTCGCCGCCCGCGCCGCCGACGGCGACCTCAACCTGCACTACCTGGACGGCCGTTCGCTCTACGGCCGGACCGACCACGACGACCACCCGCTCCCCGACGACCTGCACCCGGACCAGGCCGGCCACCACCGCATCGCCGAGCACTTCACCCGCCTCGCCTTCGGAGACACCGGCCCGTTCGCTGACTGACCCGCCCGCCGCCGCCCTCGTGCGCGACAATCATCCGGTGATCGGGGGCCAACGACCGAGGGTCAACGACCGAGGGTCAACGCCCGAGGGGGAGAAGGCAGATGAGGCACACCTGGAGCAGGACAGCCACCGGCCTGGCGGCGGCCGTGACGGTGCTGGCGCTCGCCGGCTGCGGATCGACGAGCGCACCGAGCAATGCATCGCACACCGAATCCCGAGAGCCCGGCCAGGCCGGGGCCGAGGCCCTGGCCCGCCACGACCGGCTCTTCCCCCAGGTCGCGGCGACATGCGCGGGCGTCACCGCCACACCGCGGTCCGCCCCGGCCGCCGCCCCCACGGGCGACGGCGGTACCTGGGCCGACAAGTACGCGGAGAACCACGCCTACAAACAGACCGTCAGGCTCCTCGCCGACGCCCGGTGCCGCGGCGAGGCCCACGCGGCACGGATCGCGGACGCCCTGCGGCCCGCCGGCACGCCGGCCGTCCTCGACGAAGCCGGCCTCCGCGCGGCGCTCCAACGCCTCGGCTACCCCGCCGAGCTGGTCAACGTCCGCACCTCCACCGGCGCCCCCGGATTCGACCTCCAAATCCCCGAAGCCGTCTTGTGCGTCAGCGGCCTGCTGACCTCCCCGCCCGACATCCACCCGCACGGCATGTACCTGGACGGCGGCTGTACCGAACCCAAGGGCGGCCACTGACCCGGCCACTGACCCAGCAGCAGAAGCCGGACGGGGAACAGGCCCGCGGGGGACGTTCCCCGGGCGTTCACCGTGCGGAGGCCGGCCGTCCGATCGGCGGTCCGCGTCGTGCCCCTAACGTCGCGATCACCGTGCACGGCCCGAGGAGCTGCCCCGATGAACCACCATCAGAACGACCTTCCCCACGACGACCACGGCTCGAGCTGCCCGCGGACCGTCGGGTTCGACTCCGACGCGCCGGCGGCGGCCGGACGCCGCGCCTTCCTGCGCGCGACGGGGCTGGTAGGCGCCGGGCTGGCGGTCCTCGGGGCGGGCTCCACGGCGACGGCGTCGGCGGACGAGCCCGCCGACGCGACGGCCGACGCCTTCGGCGCGCCCGCCGCCGCGGACGACGGCCGGGGCGCCTGGGATCCGGACCCGGACGGCCCCCGCTTCTCGCTGGCGGTGATGCCCGACACCCAGTACCTCTTCGACGACGACCGGATCCACCCCGCCCCGCTGGAGGCCTCGCTGCGCCACGTGCTGGACGGCAGCGACGAGAACTTCGTCTTCCTCGCGCACCTGGGCGACGTCACCCAGAACGGCAAGGCCGAGGAGTTCGCCGCCGCGGGCAAGGCCTTCACCCTCCTCGACCGCCACGGCGCGGCCTACAGCGTCCTGGCCGGAAACCACGACGTCGGCTCGGGCAGCGACGACCAGCGGGGCCGGACGGCGTACCTGGACACCTTCAACCCGGCCCGGTTCGCCCGCTCGGCGACCTTCAAGGGCGCGAGCCCGGACGGCTACAACACCTACCATCTGTTCCGGGGAGCGGGCCGGGACTGGATGGTGCTCTCGCTGGACTGGCGGCTGTCCGACCGCGGCTTCGCCTGGGCGAACTCGGTGATCGCCCAGCACCCGACCGTGCCGGTCATCCTCACCACCCACGACCTCGCCTACGCCGACGACGGCGGCGCCGCCCAGCTGTCCGACCACGGGCACGCGCTCTGGGACAGGCTGATCAGCGGCAACGACCAGATCTTCCTCACCCTGAACGGCCACTACTGGCCGCCCGGCAGCACCACGCTGACCAACAAGGCAGGCCACGACGTCCACGTCCACATCACCAACTACCAGAACCGGTACTACGGCGGCGCGGCGATGATCCGCGCCTACCGCTTCGACCTGGACCGCAACACCATCGACGTGCGGACGTACTCGCCCTGGATCCAGCAGCTGGCCGCCGAGAAGGTCAACCGCCTCGCCAGCCAGGAGATCGAGCTGACCGGCCCGGTGGACAGCTTCTCGGTGCAGGTGGACTTCGCGCGGCGGTTCGCCGGCTTCGCCCCGGTCCCGGCCCGCCCGGCCCGCCCCGCGCGTCAGGTGACGATCCCGGGCACGGTCGCCTACTGGCGCTTCGACGGCGGCCGGCCGGCCGGCAGCGCCGTCGCCGACTCCCAGGTCGTCAAGGACCTGAGCGGTCACGGCAACGACCTCGTCAAGCAGACCGCCCCGGGCAGCCCGGCCGGGACGCTCACCTGGTCCACCGAGTCGCACCCCGACCAGCCCGGCCGCGGCAGCCTCTACTTCGAGGGCCGGGGCAAACCGGTCCAGGGCGCGTACCTGCAGACCGTCGCCAAGGCCCCGATGAACGCCGACACCTTCCAGCAGGGCTACACCTTCGAGGCGTTCTTCAAGCTGCCGGCCGACTGGGACGCCGGCCGCAACGCCTGGACGGCGCTGCTCAGCCGCTGGGGCACGAGCGGGGAGGCGGGGAAGACCGGCCCCGACACCGACCCGCAGGAGCCGGTCGCCACGCTCAGCCTGTCCGGCGGGCGGGAACTGCAGTGGTGCGTCTACCCGACCAACCTGAGCGGCCCCGTCACCAACTGGGGCCACGAACTCCCGCTCGGCGCCTGGTGGCACGTCGCGGTCGTCAACAACAAGCGGCTCACCCGGATGTACGTGAACGGTTGCGAGGTCGTCCGCAACCCCTCGACACCGTCCGAGGGCCTCAGCACCCTCGGCCACCCCTGGCTGCTCGGCGGTTACGAGTACGGCGGCGCGCTCAGTCAGGTCTTCCACGGCTGGATCGGCGACGTCCGCGTGGTCAACCGCCCCCTGCCGGTCCGGGACTTCATGATCTCCTGACACCCCCGCGCCCCGGGGCGCCCGCCCCACGGGCGCCCCGCCCGTCAGCCTCCCAGCGCCCGCAGCGACACCCACAGCGCCAGGACGGACAGCACCAGCGCCGACGGGACGGTGAGCAGACCGAGGCGGGTGAACTCGCCCAGCCGGACGGTGCTCCCGTGCTGGTGGACGATCTTGCGCCACAGCAGGGTGGCCAGGGAGCCGGCGTAGGTGAGGTTGGGGCCGATGTTCACGCCGAGCAGCATCGCCAGCACCGCACCCGGGCCGGAGGCCGCCGTCAGCGGCAGGAGGACCAGGACGGCGGGCAGGTTGTTGATCACGTTCGCGAGGACGGCGGCCAGCACGGCGACCGCGAGCAGGGACGGCAGTCCGGTGCCGGCGGGGACCACGTGGCCGAGCGCGGTGGCGAGGCCGTTGTCGACGACGGCGCGGACGACGATCGCGAGGGCGACGACGAAGGCGAGGAACGGAACGTTCGCGGCCCGGACGACCGCCGTCGGCGTGATGCGGCGCCGGGCGAGCGCCCGGCCGGCCAGCACGAGGGCCCCCGCCGCGGCCGCCCACGCCGGATTGACGCCCAGCGCGGAGGTGAGGACGAACCCGCCGAGCGTGCAGGCCACCACGACGAGCGCGAACAGCGGCAGCTCGGGGGCCGCCTCGTCCGGTGGCGGCGGGGCCCCGCTGTCCAGGTCGGCGGCGAAGAACCGGCGGAAGACCGCGTACTCGGCGCCGATCGCCACCAGCCACGGCAGGGCCATCAGCGCGGCGAACCGGGTGAAGCTCAGGCCGCTGGCCGCGAACGCCAGCAGGTTGGTCAGGTTGGACACCGGAAGCAGCAGCGACGCGGTGTTCGACAGGTGTGCGCAGGCGTAGACGTGCGGCTTCGGCCGGGCTCCGAGCCGGGTGGCGGTCGCGAACACCACCGGGGTCAGCAGCACCACCGTCGCGTCCAGGCTCAGCACCGCGGTGATCACCGAGGACAGGGCGAACACCTGCACCAGCAGCCGTCCGGGCCGCGCGGCGGTCCGGGCCATCCACGCCCCGCAGGCGTGGAACAGCCCCTCCTCGTCGCACAGCTGCGCCAGTACCAGCACCGCCGCCAGGAACCCGACCACCGGCCCCAGCCGTTCGGCCTCCTCCAACGCGTGCGCGGGCGATATCGCTCCGGTGGCGACCAGCAGGGCGGCGGCGGGCACCGCGACGGCGGCCTCGGGCCAGCCCCACGGCCGCACGACGGCACAGGCCAGCACGGCCAGCAGCAGTACCAGTGCCAGGCCCTCCGCGAGCGGGGTGTTCAGTGCGGGCTCCCTTCGAGACCAGCCGAGTCCGGCTGACGGCCACCCGGACGGGTGCACCGGCGCGCGTCCCTTCGAGCGACCTGCCCGGCTCTCTGGACCGGCGGCCGGACTGAACTGCTGCTATGAATTTTTTGAGCCTATCTGTTCGGCTCCCGTTTTTTTGAGGAGGCATCCTCATGGGTGCGGTTGCAACAACTTCAGCCGATGCCGCCGTGGTGCACATTCTCTGGATCAATGCGGGTCTGAGCTGCGATGGGGACTCGGTCTCCCTGACCGCGGCGATGCAGCCCAGCATCGAGGAGATCGTCACCGGCGCGCTCCCCGGCCTGCCGGAGGTCGCCGTCCACTGGCCGCTGATCGACTTCGAGTGCGGTCCGGTCCAGGGCGCGGACAACTTCGTGGAGTGGTTCTTCAAGGCGGACCGCGGCGAGCTCGACCCCTTCGTCCTGGTCGTCGAGGGTTCCATCCCGAACGAGACGATCAAGGAGGAGGGCTACTGGTGCGGTTTCGGCGACAACCCGGACACCGGCCAGCCGATCACCACCAGTGAGTGGCTGGACCGCCTCACCCCCAAGGCCACCGCGGTGGTCGCCATCGGGACCTGCGCCACCTACGGCGGCATCCACGCGATGGCCGGCAACCCGACCGGTGCCATGGGCGTGCCCGACTACCTGGGCTGGGACTGGAAGTCCAAGGCGGGCCTGCCGATCGTCTGCGTGCCGGGCTGCCCGATCCAGCCCGACAACTTCGCCGAGACGCTGACCTACCTGCTGTACCAGCTGGCCGGTTCCGCGCCGATGATCCCGTTGGACGACAAGCTGCGTCCGGCCTGGCTGTTCGGCGCGACCGTGCACGAGGGCTGCGACCGCGGCGGGTACTACGAACAGGGCCAGTTCGCCACCGACTACGGCACGCCCGAGTGCCTGGTGCGCCTCGGCTGCTGGGGCCCGGTCGTCAAGTGCAACGTCGCCAAACGCGGCTGGATCAACGGCATCGGCGGCTGCCCCAACGTCGGCGGCATCTGCATCGCCTGCACCATGCCGGGCTTCCCCGACAAGTTCATGCCGTTCATGGACCCGCCTCCCGGCTCCCGGGTCTCGACGGGTGCCAGCTCGGCGTACGGGGCGGTGATCCGCCGCCTGCGCACGATCACGGGCCGGACGGTCGACCGGGAGCCCAAGTGGCGGCACACGGGGCGCCGCCTGACCACCGGTTACCGCCCGCCGTGGTGACCCCTTTCCCCCTTCGGCCCGCCCGCCCCGCCCGGGGCGGGCGGGCCGTTGCAGAGCCTCCTCCCGCTGACAGAAGGGCATGACAGACGATGGCACCGACGACCAGGACGGCCGGCGACGGCAGCGGTCTGGTGGAGATGTCCTGGGACCCGATCACCCGGATCGTGGGCAGCCTGGGCATCCACACGAAGATCGACTTCAAGCAGAAGAAGGTCGCGGAGTGCTACAGCACCTCCTCGGTCTTCCGCGGCTACAGCGTCTTCATGCGCGGCAAGGACCCGCGCGACGCGCACTTCATCACCAGCCGGATCTGCGGCATCTGCGGCGACAACCACGCCACCTGTTCGGTCTACGCGCAGAACATGGCCTACGGGGTCAAGCCCCCGCACCTCGGCGAGTGGATCATCAACCTCGGCGAGGCCGCCGAGTACATGTTCGACCACAACATCTTCCAGGAGAACCTGGTCGGGGTCGACTACTGCGAGAAGATGGTCCGCGAGACCAACCCCGGCGTCCTGGAACTGGCCGAACGCACCGAGGCACCGCACGCCGGCGACCACGGGTACCGCACCATCGCCGACATCATGCGCTCACTGAACCCCATCGAGGGCGAGTTCTACCGCGAGGCGCTCCAGGTCAGCCGCTACACCCGGGAGATGTTCTGCCTGATGGAGGGCCGCCACGTGCACCCCTCCACCCTCTACCCCGGCGGCGTCGGCACGGTGGCCACCGTCCAGCTGTTCACCGACTACCTGACCCGGCTGATGCGCTACGTGGAGTTCATGAAGAAGGTCGTGCCGCTGCACGACGACCTCTTCGACTTCTTCTACGAGGCCCTGCCCGGCTACGAGGAGGTCGGCCGGCGCCGCGTCATGCTCGGCTGCTGGGGCAGCCTCAACGACCCGGACCACTGCGACTTCACCTACCGCAACATGACGGACTGGGGCCGGCGGATGTTCGTCACCCCGGGCATCGTGGTGGACGGCAAGCTCGTCACCAACGACCTCACCGAGATCAACCTCGGCATCCGCATCCTGCTCGGCAGCTCCTACTACCAGGACTGGGAGGGCAAGGAGCTCTTCGTCACCCACGACCCGCTGGGCAACCCCGTCGACCCCCGCCACCCCTGGAACCAGCACACCATCCCGGCCCCGCAGAAACGCGACTTCGACGACAAGTACAGCTGGGTGATGTCCCCCCGCTGGTTCGACGGCAAGGACTACCTCGCCCTCGACACCGGCGGCGGTCCGATCGCCCGCCTGTGGTCCACCGCGCTGTCCGGACTGGTCGACATCGGCTACATCAAGGCCACCGGACACAGCGTGCAGATCAACCTGCCGCGCTCCATGACCAAGCCGGAGACCACCTTCGAGTGGAAGATCCCGCAGTGGAGCAACGCCATCGAACGCAACCGCGCCCGCACCTACTTCCAGGCCTACGCGGCCGCCGCGGCCCTGCACTTCGCCGAGAAGGCGCTCGACGAGGTCCGGGCCGGGCGCAGCCAGACCTGGGAGCGCTTCGAGGTGCCGGACGAGTCGATCGGCTGCGGCTTCACCGAGGCCGTACGCGGCGTGCTGTCCCACCACATGGTGATCCGGGACGGCAAGATCGCCAACTACCACCCCTACCCGCCGACCCCGTGGAACGCCAGCGTCCGCGACAGCTTCGGCACCCCCGGCCCCTACGAGGACGCCGTCCAGAACACCCCGATCTTCGAGGAGAACCCCCCGGAGACCTTCAAGGGCATCGACATCATGCGCGCCGTGCGCAGCTTCGACCCCTGCCTGCCTTGCGGCGTCCACATGTACCTGGGTGACGGGAAGACGGTGCAGACCATGCACGTGCCCACCGGGCTGAGCGGACTCACCGCATGACCCCGGAACAGGCGGGGGCCCGCATCCAGGAGGCCCTGGACCAACTGGCCGGCGCCGACGCGCAGGAGGCCGGCGAGCACCTCGTCCGCGAACTGATGGCCCTCTACGGCGACGCCCTGGCCCGTCTCGTCCAGGCCCTGCCGCCCGCCGCGCTGGCCCGGCTGCTGGACGAACCGTCGCTGGCCGGGCTGCTCGTCCTGCACGACCTGCACCCCGAGGACGTCACCGCCCGCATCACCCGCGCACTCGCCACCCTGCCCGAACCGGTCGACCTGGCCGCCTTCGACCCCGCCACCGGCACCGCCCGGCTGCGCCGCACCCGCAGCGGCTGCGGGTGCGGCGAACAGGACATCGAGAACGCCCTGGCCTGCCACGCCCCCGAGGTCACCGCGGTCGAGCTCGAACGCCCCGCGGAACTGCTGCAGATCGGCGCTCGGCCCCCGGCGGACCCGCGATGACCTTCCGCCAGCTCGACCGGCCCGGCACCGCGCTGCTGCGCCGGCTGCGGGAGCCCGCACCCCCGCAGCCGCAACGCTGCGAGTTCTGCGGCCGGCACCTGCCCGCCGAGCACCGCCACCTGGCGGACACCGACCAGCAGGCGCTCACCTGCGCCTGCACCGCCTGCGCCCTGCTGTTCCAGCAGCCCGGCGCGGCCGACGGCCGCTACCGCGCCGTCCCCGACCGCTACCTGACCGACCCGGCCCACCCCCTCGGCGAGGACGCCTGGGCAGCCCTCGGCATCCCGGTCGCCACCGCGTTCCTGCTGCGCACCACGCGTCTGCAGCGGTCCGTCCTGCTCTACCCCGGCCCGGGCGGCGCGACCGAGGCCGAACCCGACGAGGCCGCCTGGCAGGCCGCGCTCGGCGGCAGCCGCCTCCACGCCGCGCTGCGGCCGGACGTCGAGGCGCTACTGCTGCGGCGCGACACCGATGGCATCCAGTGCTACCTGGTGCCGGTCGACGTCTGCTACGAACTCGTCGGCCGGCTGCGGCGCTGCTGGAAGGGCTTCGACGGCGGGGCCGAGGCGCGCGCCGAACAGGCCGCCTTCTTCGACCGCCTGGCCGCCCGGTCCCGCGTCCTCCCCGAAGGCGGCGCCCGGTGACCTCGATCTCCTTCGCCTGCACCGGAGTGCGGGCCGATCCCTACGCCGCCGGGCCCGCCCTCGTCTTCCGGCTGCGCATCACCGCCCCCGCCGACGTGCGGGTGCACGCGCTGGCGCTGCGCTGCCAACTGCGGATCGAACCGGCCCGCCGCCGCTACGGCGACGCCGAGGGCGGGCGGCTGACCGACCTGTTCGGCGAGCGCTCACGCTGGGCCGGCACCCTCCACCCGGTCCAGTTCGCCCAGGTCCCGCTGCTGGTCGGCGCGTTCACCGGCGAAACCGAGACCGACCTGGTGGTGCCCTGCACCTACGACATGGACGTCTCCGCCGCCCGCTACCTCGCCGCACTGGACGACGGGGACGTGCCGCTGTTGCTGCTCTTCTCGGGTACCGCCTTCGCCGGCCCCGGCGGCTTCCAGGTCACCCCGGTGGCCTGGGACCAGGAAGCCGCCGTGCGGATGCCGGTCAAGGTCTGGCGGGAGGCGATCGACGCGCACTTCCCGGGCTGTGGCTGGCTCCGGCTGCCCGCCGACCTGATGGCCGAACTGCTCGCCTACCGCTCCCGGCACGCCCTGCCGTCCTGGGAGGCCACCGTGCGCGAGCTGCTCGGCACGGCCCCGACCACGAAGCCGACCCAGACCACAGCGACGACCCAGACCACAGCGCCGACCCGGACCACAGCGACGACCCAGGCCGCGAAGCCACCCCAGGCCGTCAAGGCGGCCCAGACCGCGAAGGGGGAGCGGTGACCGCGCCCGCCCACGAGAGCGAGAACAGGTTCGCCCACGCCCGGCAGATCGCCGACGCCGTCCTGTTCGAGGGCTACGTGCTCTACCCCTACCGGGCGTCAGCGGCCAAGAACCGGCTGCGCTGGCAGTTCGGCGTCCTGACCCCGCCGCGCTACGGCGCCGACAGCGGCGAGCACTCCCACCAGCGCACCGAGTGCGTGATGGAAGCGCGCCAGGGCGACCAGCTGGCCGTCGAGCTGCGGTTCCTGCGCCTCCAACGGCGGACGGTCCAAGAGGCCGGCAGACAGGGCGGATTCCGGACCGTCGATGAGCTGGAGCTCGCCGACCGGGTGCTCGTCCCCTGGGACGAAGGGGTCGAGGAGCGGATCGAACTCCTCATCCCGGTCGAGGAATTGGCGGCCGGTGAAGCCGTCCGCGGCTTCGAACTCGACGCGTCCGAGGACGAGGAGCCGCTCGTCGAGGACGGTGCGCTGGCCGGGCGGCTCCTGCGCCGCCGCGAACGGGTCCAGGGCCGACTGCGGATCACCGCCCAGGACGTACCCGGCCCCTACCGGGCGCAGCGGCTGACCGTCCTGGTGGAGAACACCTCCGACTGGGACCCGGTGCCCGGCACCCGACGCGAGGCCGCACTGGCGCACGCCCTCGTCTCGGCCCACCTGCTGCTCGGCCTCGACCGCGGCTCCTTCCTCTCGGCGACCGACCCGCCCGAGTGGGCGGGCGAGGCGGTGCGCGCCTGCCGCAACGAGCACACCTGGCCCGTGCTGGCAGGCCCGCCCGGCAGCGGCAAGGTGCTGCTCTCCTCGCCGATCATCCTGGATGACCACCCGCACATCGCCCCCGAGAGCCCCGGCGCGCTCTACGACGCCACCGAGATCGACGAGATCCTCGCGCTGCGCACCGCGGCCCTGACCGAGCGGGAGAAGCGCGAGGCCCGGGGCACCGACGACCGGGCCGGCGCAGTGATCGACCTCGCCGACTCGATGCCCCCCGAGATCCTGGAGCGGCTGCACGGCGCCGTCCGGGGGCTGCGCGAACTCACCCACCCCGAAGCCGGGGCGGACCGGCCCTGGTGGGACCCGGGCAACGACCCGCAGACCGACCCCGAACGGGACCAGGTGATGATCGACGGCCGCCCGGTCGCCGCCGGCAGCCGGGTGCGGCTCCGGCCCGGGCGCCGCCGCACCGACGCCCAGGACGTGTTCCTGCACGGGCGCACCGCGCTGGTGGAGGCGGTGCTGCACGACGTCGACGGTTCGGTGCACCTGGCCGTCACCGTGGACGACGACCCGGGTGCCGACCTGTGGCGGGCGCAGGGCCGCTTCCGGTACTTCCAGCCGGACGAGGTCACCCCGGTGGAAGGGCCGTGAGCGCCGACCGGACCGGGCGGGTCCTGGTCGCCGGGGTCGGCAACATCTTCCTCGGCGACGACGGCTTCGGGGTCGAGACCGTCCGGCGCCTCGCCGCCCGGGAGCTGCCCGCCGGCGTCGAGCTCCTCGACGTCGGCGTGCGCGGCGTGCACCTGGCCTACCAACTCCTCGACGGCTACCGGACGCTGGTGCTCGTCGACGCCACCGCACGCGGCGGCGAGCCGGGGACGGTGTACCTGATCGAAGCGGACGCCGGACCGGTGGAATCGATGGTCCTGGACGGCCACCGGATGGGCCCGGACGCCGTGCTCGCCCTGCTCGCGACCCTGGCCGCCGGAACGGGCGGCACCGCGCCCGGGCGGGTCCTGGTGGTCGGCTGCGAACCCGCCTCACTGGAGGAGGGAATCGGACTGAGCACCCCGGTGGCCGCCGCCGTCGACGAGGCGGTCGCCGTGATCCTGCGCGTCCTCACCACGGACGCACACACCCACAGAGAGGCGGCACCATGCTGAAGAACCTCGCCGTCGCGGCTGCCGCGGCCGTCCTGGCCGCAGCCGCGGCGCTGATCTGGCAGAGCCTTCCCGACCTGAGGCGCTACCTGCGGATCCGGCGGATGTAGGAGCGGATGCGGTAGCGGAGCAGTACGCGCGGGGACCACCACCGGCGTGCTGCGAACAGGTAGTCACGGATACGGCGGCGGCGCGGCTTCGAGCCGTTCCCGCCGCCGCACCCTGTAATGGGGCCTGTTGCTCACGGGGCCTGTTGCTCACGGGGCCCGGACACCGGGCCCGCGCCCCCACGGAGCCGGGCGCCTCCAACCGCGGGAAACGAGACAGATGCACGAGATGTCGATCGCGACGGCCGTCGTCGACCAGGTGGACCGGGCCGCCCGCGCACACGGGGAGAGCGCCGTGGCCAGAGTCCGGCTGCAGATCGGCGAACTGGCCGGAGTCGTTCCGTCGGCACTCGACTTCTGCTTCGAACTGGCCTGCGCCGGAACGCTGTTGGAAGGTGCGGTGCTGGAGACCGAGGCCGTCGCCGCACGGGCGAAGTGCACGCCCTGCGGGGTCGAGTGGAGCGTCGGCATGCCGCCCGACCTGGGCTGCCCGCGCTGCGCCGGCGCCAGGGTCGAACTGCTGGCCGGGCGTGAGCTGCAGATCCTCGGCGTCGAGTGGTCCGAGCCCCCGACGGGCGCCCGGACCGATCAAGGAGGCTGAAACCGATGTGTCGCACCGTTGATCTCCGGCAGGCGGTTCTCGCCCGCAACGACGACGACGCCCGGCGGCTGCGGGCGGAACTGGCCGCTCGGGGCACCGTCGTGGTGAACCTGCTGTCCAGCCCGGGCAGCGGCAAGACGGCGCTCCTGGAGGCCGAACTCGGCCTGGCCCGGGAGCGCGAGGTGCCCGTCGCGGCCCTCACCGCCGACCTCGCGACCGAGAACGACGCGCGCCGGCTGGCCCGTTCGGGCGCGCCGGTGAAGCAGGTCCTCACCGACGGCCTGTGCCACCTGGAGACGGCGATGCTGCGTGGGCACCTGGCCGGCTGGCTGCCGCCGGACACCCGGCTGCTGTTCGTCGAGAACGTCGGCAACCTGGTCTGCCCCGCCTCCTACGACCTCGGCGAATCGCTGCGGGTCGTCCTCGCCTCGGTCACCGAGGGAGAGGACAAACCGCTCAAGTACCCGACCGCCTTCGGACTGGCCAACCTGGTGCTGGTCACCAAGGCGGACCTCGCGGTCGCGGCACAGTTCGACGAAGCGGCCTTCCTCGCGAGCGTCGCGCGGGTCAACCCGGGGGTGGAGGTGGTCTTCACCTCGGCCCGCACCGGGCAGGGCGCCGGGGCGCTGCTGGACCGGGCGCTCGCGGTGCTGGCCGGAGCGCAGGTCCACCGGCCGGTGATGGCCGGCGCGCACGACCACGACCACGGCAACCACCACGACCTCGGCAACCACCACGACCACGACCACGACCTCGGCAACCACCACGACCACGACCACGACCTCGGCAACCACCACGACCACGACCACGGCAACGACCACGCGGGGGCCCACGACCACCCGCACCCGGCCGTGGACCTGCCGTGACCACGGATCAGCAGCCGTCCCTGCTCCAGCGCCGCCGGGTCGCCGTGCGCGGACTCGTCCAGGGCGTCGGCTTCCGACCGTTCGTCTTCACCCTCGCCACCGAACTCGGGCTGTCCGGCAGCGTCACCAACACTGGCGAGGGCGTGCTCGCCGAGATCGAGGGCACCGGCGAGGCGGTGACCGCGTTCTGCCGGCGCATCGCCAGCGACGCGCCCCCGCTCGCCGACGTCGCCTCGGTGGACCACCAGCCGCTGGCCGTCACCGGCACACCGGGCTTCGTCATCACCCCCTCCCGCGCCGACGGACCGCACCGCACCCAGATCCCCCCGGACACCGCCACCTGCGCCGACTGCCTCGCCGAACTGGCCGACCCCGCCGACCGCCGCTACCGGCACCCGTTCATCAGCTGCACCAACTGCGGGCCCCGCCACACCATCGTCACCGCCCTGCCGTACGACCGGGCCAACACCACGATGGCGGCCTTCGCGATGTGCCCCGACTGCGCCCGCGAGTACGCCGACCCGGCCGACCGGCGCTTCCACGCCCAGCCCGTCGCCTGCCACACCTGCGGCCCGACCCTCACCCTGTCCGTCCCCGGGCTCCCCGTACTCGACGGCGAGCAGGCGCTCACCGAGGCCCGGCGCCTGATCACCTGCGGAGCGGTCCTGGCCGTCAAGGGCATCGGCGGCTACCACCTGGCCTGCGACGCCACCGACGCGGACACCGTCGCCCTGCTGCGCAGGCGCAAGCGGCGCGGTGACAAACCCTTCGCCCTGATGGCCCGCGACCTCGAACAGCTCAGGGCCCTGGCGGCATCCGGGGCGGTGGAACTGGGGCCCGTCGAGGAAGACCTGCTCACTGGCCCGGTGCGGCCGATCGTACTGCTGCGCCGGGGGCAACACCGGCTCGCGGAACTGGAAGCAGCCGCTCCGCGCAGCCCCGACCTCGGCGTGCTGCTGCCGTACACCCCGCTGCACCACCTCCTGCTCGCCCCTCCCGGCCCCGGACTGCTGGTCATGACCAGCGCGAACCTGTCCGGCGAGCCCATCGTGACGGACGACCGGGAGGCCCTCGCCCGCCTCGCCCCGCTGGTCGACGGCTGGCTCACCCACGACCGCCCCATCCACGTGCCCTGCGAGGACTCCGTGGTGCGGGTGGTGGACGGGCAGCCGCTGCCGGTACGGCGCTCGCGCGGCTACGTGCCGCTCCCGGTGCCCCTGCCGGTGCCGGTGCGGCCCGCGCTGGCCGCGGGCGGCGACCTCAAGAACACCTTCGCGCTGGCCCGGGACGGCTACGCCTGGCTGTCCGGCCACCTCGGCGACATGGACGACCTCGCCACCCTCCGGGCCTTCGACCGCGCGGTGGACCACCTCGGCGCCGTCACCGGCGTGCAGCCCGAAGTGCTCGTCGTCGACCGCCACCCCGGCTACCGCTCTGCCCGGCACGTGCGCAGGTCGGCCCGGGGCCGTGAGGTGCGGGACGTCCAGCACCATCACGCGCACATCGCCTCGGTGATGGCCGAGCACGGCCTCGACGGCAGCCGGCCCGTGATCGGGATCGCCTTCGACGGCACCGGCTACGGAGAGGACGGCGCGGTGTGGGGCGGAGAGGCGCTGCTGGCCGACTACCGGGGCTTTCGGCGTCTCGCCCGGCTCGACTACGTTCCGCTGCCGGGGGGCGACGCGGCCGTGGTGCGTCCGTACCGGATGGCGCTGGCCCATCTGCGGGCGGCAGGACTCCCGTGGGCGGCCGGCCTGCCGCCGGTTCGTTCCTGCCCTGCTGAAGAACTCCGACTGCTGTCACAGCAGTTGGACCGATCGGTGAACTGCGTGCCGACCTCCAGCATGGGCCGGCTGTTCGATGCGGTGTCCTCGCTGGCCGGGGTCTGCCAGCAAGCCGGGTACGAGGCGCAGGCGGCGATCGAGCTGGAGGCGGCTGCCCTCGCGCACGGGCCGGTGGCCGGCCCGGGGGAGGCCTACGCATTCCAACTCGTCGACGAGGGCGGGATGGTGACCGCCCGACCGGGGCCGGTGCTGGCTGCGGTGGTGGCGGACCTGGCGGCAGGGGCGCCACCCGGACTGATCGCCGCCCGGTTCCACGCGGCGGTGGCCGCGCTGGTACGGGCGGTGTGCGCCGAGATCGGGCGGCGGCACGGCACCCAGACGGTCGCGCTGAGTGGCGGCGTCTTCGCCAACGCGCTGCTGTCCTCGGCGTGCGCGCGGGGCCTGGCGGAGGACGGGTTCACCGTGCTGCGGCACCGCCGGGTGCCGCCCAACGACGCGGGGCTCGCGCTCGGCCAGTTGATGGTGGCGGCGCGGGCCGACGGCTGAGTGGCCGCCCGCACGAAGTTCGGCAGGTTCGGAGGAACCGGAGAGAGGAGGGAGACCGCGATGTGCCTGGCGGTACCCGGAAGAGTGTTGGAGATCGCGGAACGCGACGGGACCAGGATGGCGGTCGTCGACTTCGGCGGGGTCGTCAAGGATGTGTGCCTGGAGTACCTGCCGGACCTGAAGGTGGGCGAGTACGCCATCGTCCACGTCGGGTTCGCCCTGCAGCGGCTGGATGAGGAATCGGCTCGCCGGACCTTGCAGCTGTTCGAGGAACTCGGCCTGCTCCAGGAGGAGTTCGGCGACCCCTGGGAGGCCGCGGAGACTGCGGAGGCTGCCGCGGCCTCGGCAGCCTCGGCGAAGCGGGAGGAGGAACGGTGAGATACCTGGAGGAGTTCCAGAACCCCGAGCTGGCCGGCGGCCTGCTCGCCGACATCAGGGCGACGGTCACCCGGCCGTGGGCGCTGATGGAGGTGTGCGGCGGTCAGACACACAGCATCATCCGACACGGGATCGACCAACTACTTCCTCCCGAAGTCGAGTTGATCCACGGCCCGGGCTGCCCGGTGTGCGTCACCCCGCTGGAGGTGATCGACAAGGCGCTGGAGATCGCGGCCCGGCCCGAGGTGATCTTCTGCTCCTTCGGCGACATGCTGCGCGTGCCCGGCACCGGCCGTGACCTCTTCCGGGTACGCGGCGAGGGCGGCGATGTCCGGGTGGTGTACTCCCCGCTGGACGCGCTGCGGATCGCCGAGGAGAACCCGCACCGGGAGGTCGTCTTCTTCGGCATCGGCTTCGAGACCACCGCACCACCCAACGCCATGGCGGTGCACCAGGCCAGGAAGCGGGGCATCGGCAACTTCAGCATGCTGGTCTCGCACGTACGGGTGCCACCCGCCATCGAGGCCATCATGAACTCGCCGCAGTGCCGGGTCCAGGGCTTCCTCGCCGCCGGACACGTGTGCAGCGTGATGGGGACCGACGAATACCCCGCGCTCGCCGATCGCCACCGGGTGCCGATCGTCGTCACCGGCTTCGAACCGCTGGACATCCTGGAGGGAATCCGGCGCACCGTACGGCAGTTGGAGAACGGCGAGCACACCGTCGACAACGCCTACGCGCGGGCCGTACGCCCGGAGGGCAACCCGGCGGCCCGGGCCATGCTGGAGGACGTCTTCGAAGTGACGGACCGGGCCTGGCGCGGCATCGGCGTCATCCCGGACAGCGGGTGGCGGCTCTCCCCGCGCTACCGCGACCACGACGCCGAGCACCGCTTCGACGTCGCGCGGATCACCACCGTCGAACCCGCGCAGTGCCGCAGCGGGGAAGTCCTCCAGGGGCTGCTCAAGCCGCACCAGTGCGAGGCCTTCGGCACCGCCTGCACCCCGCGCACCCCGCTCGGCGCCACCATGGTCTCCAGCGAGGGCGCCTGCGCCGCCTACTACCTCTACCGGCGGCTCGACGCGCCGGGCATCGCCCGGGAGGCGAGCCCCGTTGGCTGAGACCCAGACCCAGACCCAGACCCAGACGCAGACGCAGACCCTGACCGGCGCCGGCGGCGCCCCGGACATCCTCGGGTGGAGCTGCCCGCTGCCGCTGCGCGACCACCCCCGGGTGGTGATGGGGCACGGCGGAGGCGGGGTGCTGTCGGCCGAACTGGTGGCGAACCTTTTCGCCCCGGCCTTCGGCGGGCCGGTGCTCGCCGGGCTCGCGGACTCGGCGGTCGTCGAGCTCGGCGGTGCCCGGCTCGCCTTCTCCACCGATTCCTACGTCGTGCGGCCGCTCTTCTTCCCCGGCGGCAGCATCGGCGACCTCGCGGTCAACGGAACCGTCAACGACCTGGCCATGAGCGGGGCCCAGGCGGCCTATCTGTCCTGCGGCTTCATCCTGGAGGAGGGCGTGGAGACGGCCGTGGTCGCGCACGTCGCCCAGGCGCTGGGCGCCGCCGCCCGGGCCGCCGGGGTGGAGGTGGTCACCGGCGACACCAAGGTCGTCGAGGCCGGGCACGGCGACGGCGTGTACCTGAACACCGCCGGCATCGGGCTCGTCCCGGCCGGAGTCGACATCCGGCCGCAGCGCGCCGCCCCCGGTGACGTGGTGATCGTCAGCGGTGAGATCGGCCTGCACGGCGTGGCCATCATGAGCGTGCGCGAGGGCCTGGAATTCGGCGTCGAGATCGAGAGCGACTGCGCAGCCCTCGGCGGACTGGTGGCCGCGATGCTGGCCGTCACACCCGACCTGCACGTGCTGCGCGACCCCACCCGGGGCGGCCTCGCGGCGGCGCTCGGTGAGATCGCCGAGGCCGCCCGGGTGGGCGTCGTGGTGAACGAGCGGGCCGTCCCCGTGCCCGCGCAGGTCGCCAACGCCTGTGCGATCCTCGGTCTCGACCCGTTCTACGTCGCCAACGAGGGCAAGCTGGTCGCCTTCGTCCCGCGCGAGCACGCCGACGCCGTCCTCGCCGCGATGCGGGCGCACCCGCTGGGCGCGGGCTCGGCAGTGATCGGCGAGTGCGTGGTGGACCACCCCGGCATGGTCGTCTGCCGCACCCCCTTCGGCGGCACCCGCGTCATCGACCTGCCGATGGGGGAGCAACTCCCGCGGATCTGCTGAGGGTTCCGCCCGCCTCGCGCGGGTGGGGGAACAGGATCGGGGCTCGTACCGGCTTCACCGGTACGAGCCCCGATCCTCGTCCAGGGCGTGCGATCAGCCCGGGGGCACCAGTGCCGCACGGCCCGACGGAGCCGGAATCCTGCCGGTCCCGGGTGTGCCCGGAACCGGCAGGGCGGCGGTCAGCGGCGGGTCCGGCGGAGCGTCAGCAGCAGGCCGCCCGCAGCGCAGTTCGGGCCGAACGCCTGCTCCGGCGGGGGAGGCGCGGAGACCGCCGGCGCGGCAGCGTCGCTGCCCACACCGGTGCAGCCCGCGAGCGGCACGAAGGCCGGCGCGACGGCTGCGGTCAAGACGGGGCAGGTCGTGCGACGACGCATGCGAAGTCCTCCTCAAGGGGGCGAACCGGCCATCCGGGCTTAATGCGCTCAGATAGCGACACGGGAACGGGATGATCCCCGGGACTGACCTCACCTGACCACCCGGCACCGAATCGGCGCCGGGATCCGGCGGACCGGCCCGCCCGGGCGACGGGCGAGCCGAACGGGCTGTCCTCGCCCGGATCCCCGTCAGGGGGCGAGTCGGAACTCCTCCAACTCCATGCCGTACCAGCGGGTGGTGCGGCCCAGCGCGGTCATGCCGAGCCGGTGGCAGACGGCCAGCGACGGCCGGTTGTCCGGCCGGACCACCGAGTGGATCTCGGCCAGGCCGTCCGCGAATCCCTTGGCCACGGCGCCCTGCGCGGCCTCGGTGGCGTAGCCCTGCCCCCAGCTGTCCGGATGGAGGTGCCAGCCGACCTCGACCTCTCCGTCGCCGTCCGGGATCGGGGCGAGCAGGACGGAGCCGGCGACCACGCCGGTGTCCTTCCGTTCCGCCGCCCAGATGCCGAAGCGCGGGTCGGCCGAGCGGGAGCGGAAGCGTTCGATCGTCGCCTCGGCGTCAGTGAGGTTCTCCAGGGTGCGGGGATCGCGGCCCAGCCACTGCGTCACCTCCCAGCGGGAGTAGATGTCGAGTGCCCGTTCGCGGTCCTCGGGCTGCCACTGGCGTATCGTCAGGCGATTGGTCGTGAACATGGACGTGATTCTGCTCCGACTGACCTGCGGGTGCCAGGCGCAGGCGCTTTCGTCATCGACCGCGCGGCCTCCCCCGCAGGGCTTCCACCTCGCAGCTTCCATCGCTCCGACCTGACGGGCTCCCGTGCGCAGGGCGACTTTGGGCCAAGATTGCCTGTTCATGCGATCGGCACATGTTGTGCACACCTCCTCCCCGCAGGGTGTGGCCGTTCCAGGAACCGGTCAAGGACGGGATCTGGACCTGTTCGGGCTCGCCGATCGTCCCCGGGTACGTCATCACCGACCACATCCGCAACGGCTGCAACGGCGTCGGGCCCTGGCGGCACAACCTCGCGCGCGTCGGCCTGTGGACCTGCCCGAGCTCGCCCATCCCGGCCGGCTTCCGCGCCGCCACGTACAGCGCCGGCGGGTGCAGCGGCCTCGGCGCCTGGGCCCTGGTCCGCGCCTGACCCCACCCGCCCGGCCTGGAGGCACCGCGCACTCGTCGTGCCGGTGCCTCCGGCACGCTCCCACCAGGGCAACTGGTCGAAGCCGTCGCCGTCGACCCGCACAGCGTCGAGATCCACGCCGCCCATCGTGGCCACACAACGGATGGTTGTGCCTTCCCGGCGGATCGGTTGTTTGATCCCGCCATTCGCCATCCGCTTTGATGCCGGTGGTCATCGGGTGGTTGTTCGGATCGGCGAAAGGCGTACGGGCATGAACGGGCGGCGGGCACTGGGGCGACGGTTCGGATGGCTGTGGGCGGCGTTCGCGGTCAGCTCCTACGGCTCGTGGCTCGGATTCGGCGCGTTCCCCCTCCTCGCTATCCTCGTGCTGCACTCCGGACCGACCCAGGTGGCGCTGCTGTCCGCCGCGGGGCGGGCAGTGGGGGCCCTGGTCGCCGTGCCGCTCGGTCCGTGGATGGAGTTCCGGCGCAAACGGCCGGTCATGATGGCGATGGACCTGACCCGGTTCGCGGTGCTGTTGAGCGTCCCCGCCGCGTTCGCGCTCGGCCGGCTCAGCTTCGCCCAACTCCTCGTCGTCTCCGTCGTCACCGCCGCGGCCGACATCGCCTTCAAGGCCGCCGGCGGCGCGTACCTCAAGACGCTCGTGCCAGCCCAGGACCTGCTCGTCGCGAACAGTCGGTTCGAATCGACGACGTGGACCGCCACCACCGTCGGGCCACCGCTCGGCGGGGCCGCCATCGGACTGTTCGGCCCGGTGGTGACCGTGGTCGCCGACGCCCTCAGCTACCTGCTCTCGGCCCTCGGCATCCGCGCCATCGGCGGCACCGAACCGCACCCCGCGCCGACCGGCGCACCACGGCTGCGCGCCGGAGACCTGCTCGAAGGGTGGCGCCACATCCTCGCCCACTCCACACTGCGCCCGCTGTTCCTCAACACGATCGTGGTCAACGGCCTGATCATGGCCGCCGAACCGCTGATGGCCGTACTCCTCCTCGGCCGCCTCGGCTACGCACCCTGGCAGTACGGCCTCGTGTTCGCCTCCCCCTGCGTCGGCGGCCTGCTCGGCTCACGCCTCGCCCGCCCGCTCGCGACGCGCTTCGGACAGCACCGGACGCTGCTCACCGCCGGAGTGCTGCGCGCGTGCTGGCCCATCGGGCTGGCGTTCGTCCAGCCCGGCGCCCCCGGGATCGTCCTCATCGTCACCGTCCAGCTCGGGCTGGTCACCTGCTGCGGCCTGTTCAATCCGCTGCTGGCCACCCACCGGTTCGAACAGATCGACCCCGACAAGCTCGCCCGCGCCCTCGCCGCATGGTCGATCAGCAGCAGTGCCGCCATCGCGGCCCTCACCGCCCTCTGGGGCCTGCTGGCCGCCATCACCAGCCCGCGCACCGCGATCGCCGCCGCCGGACTCCTCCTCCTCGCCACCCCGCTGCTGCTCCCGCGTCGCGAGAGGACGCCCCGGAAGGCAGGGGAACAGGCCGCGAGCCTGAGCTGAGACGCGGGAGGACCTGGCACGCGGGAACTCGGACAGCTGCCGGTCAGATATCTCGGATGTCCTGGATATCTCGAATGTCAGTACGGCCCACGCCGGTCGTCGAACTGGACCTCCAACTGCGGCCAGGTCGCGGCCAGGTGTGTCAGGTCGTCCGGCGTCGGGCCGGTGAGTGTCGGGCCGGTGAGCGTTGGGGTGGTGAGCGGGCCCACTGGTGCGCTCGGCTTGAAGTGGACCAGTGTCCCGGTCGTGCCGTCCACCTCGATGGGCTCCAGGCCGGTGACGGGGACGCCGAGTTCGTAGCGCTGGGTCCAGGCTCCGTTGAGGCGGCGGTTGGTGTGGACGAGCCAGTCGCTGAGCGCTGCGACGACGGACATGCCGCGCCGGGGATGACCGTCGGGCAGCACTTCGGCCTGTGGGGAGTCGAAGAACCGAAGGTCCTTCGTCGCCATGACCGGCTTCTTCACGCTCCGGCCCCGCTCGTCCACCCGGGTGTCGGTGCCCCGCCCGTCGTCCCTGACGGACAGCGAGCCGTCGGCGTGGAGAACGAGGACACAGCGCCCGCCGCCACTGCCTGACGCTTCGTCGGCCGCATAGCCGAGGACTTCCAGGACGAGGTGCCAGGGTCCGTCCGGAGCGAACTTCGCCGGGTTCTGCCTGATGTGCGCGAGATGGTCCGTATCGACGGCGCTCGACCAGTCATGTGTCGTGTTGACCCACTGGGCCCTCGGTGCATTCATCGGGCCAGGATGCCGCAGGCCGACGACGGCTCCGGGACCGGCCCCGTGACTGAGGACGGTTCGCTGGCCGATGGTGCTACGGCCGTTGGGTGTCAGAGCAGGACCGCTCCCGCGACTGCCGCCGACGCCGTGACGAGAAGGCCCACGATGCCGCTGGTGACTCCGCTCCTCCAGGACCGCTGTGCGGACGCGAGGTCCGGGGTGAAGTCGGCCGGGTCGGCGGGGGAGTAGTGGATCGTGACGTTCCGGCCGTACGAGTTGGTCGGGTCCGGCAGGCCCGAAAAGCAGTAGGCGGTGACGGCCACGCCCTCGTGGGTGGTGAAGGCGACCACCGGCGTCTGGCTGGTGGACGTGTAGCCGTCCTCGTCGGTGCGGACGTTCCTGACGACGGCGACCACACGGCCCGGAACGGGAACCATCGCGGCCAGGGTGTCGAACCGGCTCCGCGCCTGGCGGACCTCCTGGGGCAGGGAGCACGCGAGGAACACGCTCCACGGCGCGCCGACACCGATCAGGGCCCACGGCCAGCCCCAGTCGATCGCGGCGACGACCACCAGCCCGACGTAGATCAGGAACACCGCGAAGTTCGGCCAGCCGAGCCCGTAGCGGCCGGCCCAGAGGTCGTTGGTGAACCGGAAGGCGTGCGGTCTCCCGGGCGGATAGCGGATCCCGATCTCCCGGCCCGTCCAGGCCGTGTTGATCCTGTCGCCGCAGTCACCGTCGTTCGTCACGGTGAACTCCTGCCCGGTGGAGGAGTCTTGGAAGGTGACGACGACCGCTATGCCGTCCCCCTCGGAACCTCCGTGCCGCGGCTCCTGCACCCGCTCGATCCGTCCCATCACCCGGACCGTCCGCTGGGCTCGGGTCACCCCCGCCAGTGACCGCCCGTACCCGAGCAGTGCCAATGTGCCGAACACCCCGCACCAGAGCGCCAGACAGTCGTGCCAGCCCATGTGTCCTCCTCCTGTCCCTCCGGTACGGTCCGCCGGGGTTTCCTCGCTGCCGTGGCAACCCGTCGCGTGCAAGATCTACCACGTCCGGGCCGGTGGGGAGCCGCGGTGGCCGGCCCAAGTCGGCTGGTGGAAAGCAGTCTTGATGTCGAAGCGCGTCGAGCGCGGGTGAAGCGCGGTGATCAGCGTGCCGGGGTGCGTCGCACCACCTGGCCCTCACCGTTCGCCTCCAGCGAGGCACTGCCCTCGGGCCCGGTCACGCCGACCCTGATCGTGAGGGAGCCGGCGAGATGGTCGGCGGTGATCTGCCAGGACGTCGGGGAGCGGACGCCGAGCGTCGTCTCGGCCTCCTTGACCAGGGCCGGGAACCGCTCGTAGGGCAGGGACAGTGGATCGAACTGGGGGGCCTTCGTGCCGCTCGGGGAGAACACGACCGACAGCACGCGTTCCTGCGCGAAGACGGTGATCGCCTGGCGCGGATCCTTCCCCTCGGTAAGGGAGTTGATGGCCTTGCGCAGTTCGCCGTCGTCGAGGAACGACTGGTCCGGCCCGAGGGAGACAGTCCCGGTCCCGGACGACACCACCGTGGTCGACCACGTCGAAGTGACCGTCGGTGCCGGAGAAGCGGAGTCCTGCTGTTCGAACAGGTCCACGCGGAACAGGAAGACCACGGCAGCCGCGGCGAGCAGCAGGCCGAAGAGCCCGACGAAGCCGGTCGAACGGCCCTCGGGAGGCTCGGTCACCATGGTCGACTCGGGAGCCGAATCCAGCTGAGCGCCGGCCGCCCGCTCCTCCCACTCCGGGGTCGGCCGCTTCACGATCCTCACCCGCCACGGCCTGTCCTGCGGATACTTCACCACCAGGACGCCGCGCGGCCGGTAGTCGGGGAGGTCGACCAGGTTGATGTCCTGAGTGATCCCGACGCGGTAGGCCGGCTCGTCGTCCGGTGCGACGGTGAGATCGAACCGCACCGGCACGTCGCTCGTCTCACCCCCAATGGCGCGCAGGCTCTCGATCATCGCGAGCGCCGTCCGGGGCACGACCGCCGCCTCCCGGGCCCGCCGCGGCGCCCCGGCGAGCAGGAGTAACAGACCGTAGGCGATGGGCAGTCCCAAACCCCCGATGAACAAGGGCACCTTCTCGACGACCACGCCGACGACGAGCGCGGCCAGCGAGCTCCCGATCACGGCCCCCGTCAGGAAACTGCGGGCGAGGGCGACCGGAGTGCTGCGCGGAGGCGGCGCGCTCGGGGTGATCGTCATACGGGTGATTGTGCCGGGCCGGGGTGACAGCCGGTAGGGCTGGGGCGGGCGTTGTTCGCGCGGGGCCGGCGGGGTGCGGAGTGGGCGACAGCTGTCAGTAGTAGTCGGAGCGACGGGCGGAAAGCAGGTCCCGGGTCGCGCCCGTCGCGGGGGCGGTTTCGACGGGTGGCCCGGTTCGCCAGCTCCCGCGGTCGACTTCACGGGAGTTGGCGGTGAGCAGGTGGTCTGTGCGCGAGTCGCGGGTCGGGCACGAGGGGCCGCGGGTGGCTATCGGGTGTCTGTGTTTGTGTTGTGTGTGAGTTGGTGGTTGAGGTTGGTGAGGGCGTTGTGGGTGGCTTTGGTGTGTTGGTTGGGGATGGTGTGTTTGGGGAGGAGGGTGGGCCATCCGTGGGGGGTGGTGGTGAAGGTGATGGTGAGTTTGGTGTGTTGGTTGTTGTGGGTGGGGGTGAGGGTGTAGGTGGTGGTGCCGGTGAAGTGGCCGGTGTGGGTGGTGGTGAGGGTGTGTGGGGGTGTGATGTGGGTGGTGGTGGCGGTGAAGTGGATTTTGGGTCCGGGTTTGGTGTGGCCGTTGGGGTGGACGGTGATGTGGGTGGTGCCGCCGGGGTGTTCGGGGGTGGGGTTGCCGGGTTGGTGGGTGTTGTGGGGGGTCCACCAGGTGGTGGTGCCGTTGAGTTCGGCGATGAGGTGGTTCCAGACCTGGTGGGTGGGGGCGTGGATGACGGCTTCGTTGACGAGGTCGTAGGTGTGGATGGTGTGGCCTCCTGTTCTTTTCCGGGTTCCCGATGTTCCGAGTTCTTGCTTTCTGGTTTTCGGTAGATGTTTCTTTTTTGTCGCTTGCGGCCCGTGCCTGTGGTTTGCCTGTCGGTTTATCTGTGCGCCTTTGCCCGTGTTCCTGTGCGTGTGTCTGTGTCTGTGTGTCTGTGTGTTTGTGTTGTTAGGGGAAGATGTTTTGGCCGGGGGTGAGGGTGTGGGTGGGGTCGTATTTGTGTTTGGTGTTGGTGAGGTTGTTCCATTGGGGGCCGTAGTGGTTTTTCCAGTCGGTGGGGGTCATGTGGGGGATGGCGCCGACGAGGTAGCGTTTGGCGCCGAGGGTGGTGGCGTGGTCGTAGAGGGTGCGGTTGTGGGTGAGTTGGGTGGTGGGGTTGGTGTTGGGGTGGGGGAAGGTGAGGAGGTCGAAGAGGTAGGTGGTGGGTTCGTTGGGGGTGATGGCGTAGGGGTGGGTGATTTTGTTGGTGGGGAAGGGGTAGAAGAGGAGGAGGCCTTGGCCGAGGGTTTCGGGGGTGAGGAGGGGGGTGGCGTAGGTGATGAAGTTGGCGGCTTGGGTGGCGGGGAGGAAGAGGCTGAGCCAGGGTTTGGGTTGGTTCCAGTAGCCGAGGTTTTTGAGGTTTTGGGTCCAGGTGTCGGCGCGGTAGGTGTATTCGCGGTAGGTCTGGTCGGTGATGGTGGTTTGGCCGGGGTCGGGGTTGAGTCCGGTGAGGAGGGGGGTGGGGTTGGGGGGTGTGGTGCCGTTGTAGTAGGTGGCGGTTTCGATTTTGTATTGGGGGGTGGTGTCGGGTTGGGGGATGATTTCGCCGATTTGGGTGTGGAAGCGGCCGTCGTTGAGGATGGTTTGCTGGTCGGTGAGGTAGGTGGTGAGGTTGTTGTAGTAGAGGTTGAAGACGAGGGCGCGTTGGGGGGCGGGGATGAGTTTGACGGTGGCGCGGATGATGATGCCGAATTGTCCGGCGCCGGCGAGGGCGGCGTGGAAGAGGTCGCGGTTTTTGGTGGGGGTGGCGGTGAGGAGGCGGCCGGTGCCGGTGATGATGTCGATGGATTCGACGGTGTCGGCTTGGAGGCCGTGTTTTTGGACGGTGTTGCCGATGCCGCCGATGCTGATGGTGCCGCCGATGGAGAGGTGGAGGTAGTCGGTGAGGCAGGGTGGGGTGAGGCCTTGGTCGAGGGCGGCGTCGGTGAGTTGGGCCCAGGTGACGCCGGCGTCGACGGTGGCGTTGGTGGGGGTGATGGTGTGGATGCGGTTGAGGGTGCGGGCGTCGATGCTGATGCCGCCGGCGGGGGAGGCCTGGCCGTAGTTGGAGTGTGATTCGAGGTCGTTGTCGGTGCCGCTGCGGCCGTTCATGGCGACTTTGAGGCCGTTGCAGCGGGCGTAGTTGATGATTTTGATGATGTCTTGGTCGGAGCCGGGTTTGAGGACGGCGTGGGGGGTGTTGGTGGTGAGGCGGCCGAAGTCGTGGCTGAATTCGGTGAGGGTGGCGGTGTCGGTGGTGAGGGTGCCGTCGAGGGTGGGGACGGGGGAGAGGCGGCCGTGGGTGGTGGGGGTGTTGGTGGTGGCCCAGGTGCGGGTGGTGGTGTTGTAGGCGGTGATGAGGGCGGTGGTGGCGGTGGTGGTGAGGAGGGTGCGCCTGGTGAGGTTGGGGTTGGGCATGCGGGGGTTTCCTGTTCCGGGGTAGGGGTGGGTGTTGGGGTGGTGTGTGTCTGTTCGTGGTGTGGGTGTCTGATGGTGTGATGTTCTGGGGTTGGCGGCCGGGTGGGCGGCCTGGTGGTGGTTAGTGTGTGAGGGCGGGTGCGTGGGTCCCTGAGGTGGTGGGGGCTGTGTGGGTGTTCGGTTGTCGGTTGTGTGTCCGGTTCTGGTTTCCGGTGGGGTGTTCCGGGGGTGTGGGCCGGCCGGGCGGCGGGGTCCGTGGGTGGGCGGGTGCCGCCCGGCCGTGTTGGGTGTGCCTGTGTGGTTGTGCCCGTGTGCCCGTGTGCCCGTGTGCCCGTGTGCCCGTGTGCCTGTGTGCCGGGCAGGGGGGTGGGGGTTAGGGGGTGGTGTGGGTGACGGTGGCGCGTTGGTAGTTGAGGAGGTCGAAGCGGCGGGTCTGGCGGCGGAAGCGGTAGGTGTAGGTGGGCCAGATGGAGGGGTTGTTGCCGTGTTGGTCGGTGTACCAGCTCTGGCAGCCGCCGGTGTTCCAGACGGTGTTCTTCAGGCGGCCGGTGAGGGTCTGGTTGTAGGTGTTCTGGGCTTCGGGGCGGACCTCGACGGAGGTGATGCCGTGGGTGTCGATGGTTTTGAGGGCGTCGATGATGTAGGCGATCTGGGCTTCGATCATGACGGTCTGGGAGGAGTGGCCCAGGGTGGTGTTGGGGCCCAGGAGCATGAAGAGGTTGGGGAAGCCGTGGATGGTGGTGCCGCGGTGGGCTTTCATGCCGTGGGTGTGCCAGGTGTCGCGCAGGGTGGCTCCGTCGCGGCCGTGGATGCGGCGGGCGACGGGGCGGTCGGTGGCGGTGAAGCCGGTGGCGAGGATGATGGTGTCGATGGTGCGGGTGGTGCCGTCGGCGGTGGTGATGTGGGTGGGGCCGATGTCGGTGATGGTGTCGGAGACGATGTCGACGTTGGGTTGCTGGATGGCGGGGTACCAGGTGTTGGAGAAGAGGAGGCGTTTGCAGCCGACGGTGTAGTCGGGGGTGAGGCGCTGGCGCAGGCCGGGGTCGGGGACGGATTTCTTGAGGTGGCCGGCGGCCATGTTCTTCATGCCGGTGGTGCGGCCTGGGCGGGACATGAAGAACGCGACGATCTCGCGGCCGTTCTTGTTGAAGGCGCGGCGGAAGCGCTGGTAGCCGGGTAGGTGGCGCAGCATCCAGGTGTGGCGCGGGGTGTTGGGCTTGTCGGGTTTGTGGGCGACCCAGGGCGGGGTGCGCTGGTAGAGGTCGAGGCGAGCGACCTGGTTCTGGATGGCGGGGACGAACTGGATGGCGGAGGCGCCGGTGCCGATGACGGCGACGTTGCGGCCGGTGAGGTCGTGGTCGTGGCGCCAGCGGGCGGAGTGGAAGAGGGTGCCGGTGAAGGTGGCCAGGCCCGGCAGGTCGGGGACGGCGGGTTCGGAGAGGTAGCCGGTGCCGGTGATGAGGATCTGCGCGGTGTAGCGGCCGTGGGTGGTGTGGATGCGCCAGTGGCGGTGGTCGGTGTCCCAGTGGGCGTCGAGGAGTTCGTGGCCGTAGCGCAGGTGGGGTTCGACGCCGAAGCGGTGGGCGGTGTCCTTGAGGTAGGCGTGGACTTCGGCCTGGGTGGCGAAGGTGGACTTCCACTCCGGGTTGCGGGCGAAGGAGAAGGAGTAGAGGTGGGCCTGGACGTCGCAGGCGCAGCCGGGGTAGGTGTTGTCGCGCCAGGTGCCGCCGAGGTCGGTGGCGCGTTCGAAGACGAGGAAGTCGTCGGTGCCGGTCTGCAGGAGGCGGATCGCGGTGCCCAGGCCGGAGATGCCGGCGCCGATGATGGCGACTTTGAGGTGGCGTACGGCGGTGGTGTCGGGGTGGGTGGTGGCGCCGGCGGGTTCGGGCTGGTCGGCGCCGGAGGGGGCGGGGTGTTCGGCGGTGGTGGTCATGGCCGGGGTGTCCCCTTTCAGGCGCGGCGGGTGAGGGTGACGCGGAAGTTGTTGAAGATGTGGTCTTCGAGGGTGTAGGCGAAGATGTCGAGGTAGCGCTCGAAGCGCTGGACGGTGGTCTCGTCGGCCATGGCGACGGCTTCGTCGCGGCGGGCGGCCAGGAGCTGGAGCCAGGCGCGGCAGGCGCGGGCGAAGGACTCGGGTTCGTTGCGGATCTCGGTGACCTCGAAGAGGCCGTCGAGGCCGGCGGCGAGTTCGGGCAGGCGCGGGATGTGGCAGCCCTCGAACTCCTCGCGCTGGAGGAACTTGAGGTCGTCCAGGAGCTGGCGGCGCAGCGGGGGGTTCTCGACGGTCATGGTGTGCAGGACGAAGCGGGCGCCGGGCTTGAGGAGGGAGTGGACCTGCTTGAAGAAGACGCGGTAGCGCTGGGTGCGCTCCTTGGGGGTGAGGGAGGAGAGTACGAAGTGTTCGAGGGCGTTGATGCAGAACGCGGCGTCGTAGGGCTCGCCTTCGGCCTTGTGGTCCTCCCAGCTCTCGACGCGGGCGTGGATGGCGGGGTTGTCGAGGGCGGCGACGAAGTCGGCCTGGGTGCGGGAGAGGGTGACGCCGACGGCCTGCTGGACGCCGTGGACGGTGGTGAGGCGGTTGAGCATGGTGCCCCAGCCGCAGCCGATGTCCAGGACCTTGGCCTTGCCGGCGGCCTGGGCGAGGTCGGTGAAGACGTCGAGCTTGCGTTCCTGGGCCTCGTCGAGGGTGGCGACGAGGTCCTCGCCGTCCTCCCAGTAGCCGCCGGAGTACATCATGGTGGGGCCGAGGATGAGCCGGTAGAGGTCGTTGCCGACCTCGTAGTGGTGGCGGATCGCGTCGACGTCGGGGTTGATGGAGCGGGTCTCGGCGGTGGTCATGCGGGTGTGCCCCTGTTCTGATGGCGGATCGGGTGGACTGGACTGGGCTCGGCCGTGTTCGGCCGGGCCGGGTGGTGCCGGGTGGTGCCCGGCCGGGCTCGGCCGGGCGGTGGGGCCGGGGGCGCCGTTGCCCGGGTGGACGGCCGTGTCGGTGGCGGTGGTCGGTCCCGTGCGGTGCGGGCGTTCGTGCCGGTGAGGGCGGTTGGCGGGCGTCCGTGTGGTGGCCGGGCCGCCCTGACGCGGTGCTTGCCCGGTGTGGTGCGTCCCCGGTGCGTGCGTCCCCGGCGCGGTAGGGCCCTGGTGCGGTGGGTCCCGGCATGGTCGCCGGCGGTGCGGTGTCCACGCCGCGGTGCGTCGCGGTGCGGTGTGGTGCGTCCCCGGTGCGTGCGTTCCTGGTGCGGTGGGTCCCGGCATGGTCGCCGGCGGTGCGGCGTTGTGCGGTGCGGCGTTGTGCGGTGCGGTGTCCGCGTCGCGGTGCGTCGCGGTGCGGGGTGGTGCGGTGGGTCGCGTCGCGGTGTGGTGTCCGGGCCGTGGTGCGTCGCGGTGGGGGGTGGTGCGGGTCGTTCCCTCCCGGTGCGGCGCGGTGGTGGGTGTCGTGCGTGTGGGTGCGGTGTCTCGGGTCAGGTAAGCGCGTGTCTCGCAAGCGGTGCGCAAGCGTGGGTGGGGGGCCGGGGTTGCGGGGCGTTTGCGTGGGGGTGGGTTTCATGCGGTTTCGACAAGACACGCGGCCCCCACGGCCTTCCCGGGTTTCCCCGGGGGGTTTTCGGGTTCCGTCGCGGTGCGTCCCGTGGCCTGTGGGCGGCGGGGTGCGCGGTGGCGGTGTCCGTCACCCCCGGGGGTGTGTTCTCCGGGTCTGTTCTGCCTCATCACGTGTTGGCGCCCGTTCCGGGGCGTCCAGGAAGGAACGATCACTCATGTCCGACATCCCCACCATCGAGGACCTGGCCGCGCAGTTGCAGGCGGTCTCCGGAGCGCAGGAGATCGACGCGGACGCGGCGCTGCAGCACATCGCGGACGTGGACTCGCTGGATCTGATGGAGTGGCTGTACGGGTTCCAGAACCAGTACCCGCACATTCCGGCGGACGAGTCGCTGTTCGCGGACATCGACGACACGACGACGCTGCGGGTGGTGCACGAGCGGATCCTGGCGCTCGTGGGCCAGGCCGGCGTCTGAGCGCGGGGCACTGCTCGATGAGCGGCTTCGACATCACCGGGTGGGGGATCTCGGTCCCCGAGCGCGTGGTGACCAGCGTGGAGCTGGCGGAGCGTTTCGGTGTGGACGAGCACTGGATCGTCTCCAGGTGCGGGATCCGGGAGCGGCGGGCGGTCGGGGCGGGGCAGAGCACCGCGTCGATGGCGGTTCAGGCCGGGCGCCGGGCGCTGGAGCGGGCGGGGCTGTCGGGTGCGGACATCGCGCACCTGATCGTGGCGACGGCGACGCCGGAGCAGCCCTCGCCGGCGACGTCGGCGTTCGTCCACGACGAGCTGGGCATCGCGGGCAGCGCGCACGACGTGAACTCCGAGTGCGCGGGGTTCGTGTACGCGCTGGTGACGGCGGTGGGTCTGCTGCGCATGGATCCGCGGCCGATCCTGGTGATCGGTTCGGACACCCACACGCTGACCGCGAACCCGGCGGACCGGGACCTGTCGATCCTGGTGGGTGACGGGGCCGGTGCGGTGGTCCTGCAGCCCGGCCCGGTGGAGCGGGTCCTGGCGTGGAACCTGGGTGCGGACGGCTCGTGCAAGGACAGTCTGAAGGTCCTGGCGGGGGGTTCGCGGATGCCCACGACCGAGGAGACGGTGCGCCGCGGTCTGCACTACGCGCAGATCAACGGCAACGAGATCTACCTGAACGCGGTGCGCTACACGGTGCGTACGATCCGCGAGACGCTGGAGCAGGCGAAGCTGACGCCGGCGGACGTGGACCATGTGGTGCCGCACCAGGCGAACATCCGGATCATCAACTCGGTGCTCGCCCATACCGGGATTCCCGCGGACCGTCTGGTGGCGAATCTGGACCGGTACGGCAACACCGCTTCGGCGTCGATCCCGATCGCGCTGGCGGAGGCGTTGGACGCCGGGCGTATCCAGGACGGGGACACGGTGCTGCTGGCCGGGTTCGGTGCCGGGATGACGTGGGGTTCGGTCCTGTTGACGTGGGGAGGGGCGCGGTGAGCGGCAAGGGTGCTTTCGGGCAGCGGCCCGCGTCCCCGGTGGCGCTGGTGACCGGCGCTTCGGGGGGGCTGGGCCGGGAGCTGGCGCTGGCGCTGGACGCGGCCGGGTGCCGGGTCGCGGTGCACTACAACAGTGCCCGCCAGGCCGCCGAGGAGGTGGCGGGCAAGCTGGCCGGCGACCATGTCCTGGTCAGTGGGGACGTCGCGGACTACGCGCAGGTCACCGCGATGTACGAGCGGATCACCGAGGCGCTTGGCCCGGTGGACGTGCTCGTCAACAACGGGGCGGTGCGCAGGGACGCGCTGATGGCCATGCAGGATCCGGCGCAGTGGCGGCAGGTGATCGACACGAACCTGGTCGGTTCCTTCCACACCGCGCGGGTGTGCGTGCCGGCGATGCTGCGGGCCCGCTGGGGCAGGGTGGTCAACATCGTCTCCCCGTCCGCGCTGATCGCCACCGCCGGGCAGACCGCCTACGCGGCGTCCAAGGCGGGGCTGATCGGGCTGACCCGCACGCTGGCGGCGGAGTGCGGGCGCCGGGGGGTGACGGTGAACGCGCTGTCGCCCGGGTTCATGATCACGGGGATGACGGACACCCTGCCCGAGCACGTGGTCGCCGGGATGCGGGAGAAGGTGCCGGTGCCGCGGTTCGTGACCCCGCAGGAGGTCGCCCGTTCCATCGGGCTCTTCCTCGACCAGGACTGCATGACCGGACAGGTCATCAGCATCGACTCGGGAGCCTCCATCACCTGACCCGCCCCCGGTTCCCGGCCCGCCCGGCCCCCTTCCCGGCCCGCCCCCCTTGGTGAAGACCTGGGGGGCGGGCCGGGCGGCGTGCGCGGGCGGTGTGCGCGGCCCGGCCCGGGGCCGGGGCGGGTGTGCCGCGGGGGGTTCTAGGCGCGATGCCGGTGACTTAACAACGATCGCGAGCCGCTGACCTGCGGCAGTGCTTCGGCCAGAGGGCCGTGGAAGACCGCAAAGTCACCGGCATCGGTTCTAGGCGAGGACGGCGAGCGCGGCCTCGTAGTTCGGCTCGTCGGCGATCTCCGCGACCAGTTCGGTGTGCAGGACGGTGTCGTTCTCGTCCAGGACGACGACGGCGCGGGCGGTCAGCCCCGCCAGCGGGCCGTCGGCCAGGGCCACGCCGTAGTTCTCGTGGAAGTCGCGTCCGCGCAGGGTGGACAGGGTCCGGACGCTGTCCAGGCCCTCGGCGCCGCAGAAGCGGGCCTGCGCGAACGGCAGGTCGGCGGAGATGCACAGCACCACGGTGTTGGCCAGCGAGCCGGCCTTGGCGTTGAAGGTGCGCACCGAGGTGGCGCAGGTGGGGGTGTCGATGCTGGGGAAGATGTTGAGGACCTTGCGCTTGCCGGCGAAGTCCTGCAGCGAGGTGTCGGCGAGTCCCTCGCCGACCAGCGTGAACGCCGGGGCCTGGCTGCTGGCCTGGGGCAGCGCGCCGCCGACCTGGACCGGGTTCCCCTTCAGCGTGACCTGAGCCATGAAAAGCCTCCTACCAGCGGTGGAATGTGGTGACAACGCCGCCGATCCTACTGCGCGCGCCCGGTCCCGGACGCCGGGCGGCCATCCCTCGGACGCGGGAGGGCGTGGGGTGCCGCCACCGTGCCTGCCGGTGGGTCTGCCGGTGCGCTCACCGGTGCGTCTGCCGGCGGGGCTGGCGGTGAGCCTGCCGGTGCCGCTCGCCGGCGGGTCTGCGGGTGTGCCCGCCAACGGGTCTGGCGTTCAGGCGGACCAGAACGGGTCGTCGTGGCGGGGCAGGACGTCCAGGGTGCCGTCGGGCAGGGTCGGTTCGGGCACGTAGGTGCCGAAGGGGTCGCGGTCGCGGATGACGGGGATGGGGCCGACGGTGGCCTGGAAGGTGATGTTCCCGGCGGCGCCGAACAGCACGGCGACGCCGTATCCGGCGGGTGTGGTGGCGAACATGGCGGGCTGGCGGGGGTTGACGGCGGTGATCCGGTAGCCGCGGTCCTGCCAGCCGCGTTCGGTGACGCCCAGCAGCGCCCCGTACTTGGCGGGGGCGACCCGGGTGGTGACGTGCCGTTCGCGGGTGGCGGTGGCGTAGCCCAGGGAGCGGTCCTGGAGGCCGCCGGTGGTCTGCTCGGTGGAGCGCGGCCAGCCGTCCCGGTGGCGCAGCGGGGGGCGGATGGCGGACATCGCCTCGTCGAGGAGCGCGTCGAGGGTGTGGACGGCCTGTTCGGGGGTCATGGCGGGGGCCTTCGGCTGGTGCGGGGTCACGCGGCGGGGGCGGGGCGGGTCCTGGCGAGGGGGCGGGGCGGGCCCTGGGGAGGGGCGGGTCCTGGCGAGGGGACGGCGGGTCCGGGGAGGGTGTGGCGGGCGGGGGCGGGTCAGGTGGACCAGTAGGGGTCGTCGTAGGCGGGGAGGATGTCGGGGCTGCCGCCGGGCAGGGTCGGTTCGGGGGTGGGGGTGCCGAAGGGGTCGGCGCCGTGGGGGAGCGGGATGGGTCCCACCGCCGCGCTGATGTCGATGTTGCCGGCGTAGGGGTGGATGGTGATGCCGAGGCTTGCGCCGTCGGGGGTGGTGGCGGCCACGCTGTCGGGTCCGGTGGTGAGGCGGTAGCCCTTGGTCTGCCAGGTGCCGCGTACCGCGTCGAGCAGGGCGCCGTACTTGGCGGGGGCGACCTTGGTCGTGATGTTGCGCCGGCGTGAGGCCCGGGCGTAGCCCAGGGAGTGCTCGTCCAGGCCCTTGGCGTACTGCTCGCGCCAGTCGGGCCAGGCGTCCCGGTAGCGCAGTGCGGGCTGGATGCCGGAGGTCGCCTCCTGGAGCAGGTCGTCGAGCCGGTGCAGGGCCTGTGCGGGCTGCATGAGCGGGCCGGGTGTCGCGCTGGTGTCCCCGCCCCCGCCGCCGGTGGCGGCGCAGCCGCCGGCGGTCAGGGCGAGGGCGAGGGCGGCGCAGGCCGCGGCCAGGGGCGCCGGCCGGGGGGCGGGCCGGGGGACGGGCCGGGGGGTCTGGTGGGGGGTCTGGTTCATCGCTGGCCCTGGGTTTTCACGTTGTCGTACCGGCCGGCCACGATCTGGCCGATGTTGTTGACCGATTCCAGGGTCTTGGAGTCCTTCTCGCCGGGGTCGGTCATGTAGTCGGAGTGGGACTGGAAGGAGTTCTCCGCTCCGTCGGCGACTTTGAACCGGTTGGCGCCGAACTCCTCGCCGGCGGGGTCCTGGCCGAACCAGAGCTGGTTGTCGGGGCCGAACCAGTCGTACACCTTGTCGGCGATGTAGCCGCCGCCGAGCATGCCGAGCGGGCCGGCGGAGGCGCCGCCCAGGACGCCGCCGAGGTCGTTGGAGACGCGGCCCTTGGAGGGCAGGTGGCTGACCGGGTCGTTCTCGGCGTCGCCGACCCACACGTGGTGGGGGTCGATGTGCAGCTGGGAGGCGTTGGCGGCGCCGGTGCCGGGGGAGCCGACCAGGATGATGTCGTCGGCGCCGGTGCCGCCGGGGCGCTGTGCGCCCAGGCCCACGGTGGTGGAGCCGTAGCTGTGGGCGAGGGCGACCAGGTGCGCGGGGGTGCCCTCGTGGGTGGCGCGCAGTCCGGCCATGAACGTGTCGTAGGCGGCGCCGCCCTTGGCGGCGCGGTCGGTGTCCATCACGTCCAGGGGCCGGGTGTCGCCGTCGGCGAGTTTCTCCAGTCCGGGCGGCGGGTCGTAGCCGAGCCAGACCATGGAGGCGGTCGCGCTGGTGGGGTCGGCGTTGTGCGCGGCGGTCCACACGTTCAGGGCCCGGTCGGCGTCCTTGCCGCCGACGGCGGACAGTGTGGTGCCCAGTCCCGGCACGTAGGCGCTGACGTTCTTCGCGGTGTCGGGGTCGCCGAAGGACAGGATGCCGCGGCCCTGGCCCTGTTCGCCGACGCCCAGCAGGAACGCGGGCGGCTGCTTGCCGTTCTGCACGTTCAGCTTGTCCCGGATCGCGCGGAAGCCGTCCAGTTTCTGCTTGTCGTCGTCCGACGGGTTCGGCTTGTGCTCGTAGGTGTCGATCAGGTGTGCCAGGTTGAGGCGGTTGGCCTGGTCGCGGGCGGTGGCGGGGATGCCGTCGCGCAGGCCCAGCAGGTCGGGGTGGGCCTGGAGCAGGCGCTGCTGCTCGTCCGGGGTCAGGCCCTTCCACCAGGAGTTGACCTCGGTGGGGGCGGCGCCGGCGGGCGGCCAGCCGGCGGCCATCAGGCCGGTGCCGAGCTCGTCGACGGCCTTGCGGTCGGCGCCGGCCTGCGTCAGGTCCAGTCCGGTGCCGGTGCGGGCCCGCACGGTCAGGTCGTCCAGCAGCTTGGCGATCTTCTGGTCGGCGCCGTCGGCCTCGGTGACGGCGTGGGAGATGCGATCCGCCAGGGCCCTGGCCCGCTGCGGCGTGTCGTAGCCGGGGTCGTGGCGTTCGGCCTGCGAGGGCGCCGGCCAGCTGACCGTGCCGTCCTCGGCGACCGTCAGCCCCGCGCCCTGCGCCTCCTGGAGGGCCTCCTTCAGCTTGGACTGCGCCAGCTGGAAGCTCTCCGAGGCCTCGCGCAGCAGTCCCGAGACCGCGGACATCTCGGTGTGCGCGGCGTCCAGGCGCCCGCTGGTGCGCTGCAGGGAGGCGTTGGCGGCGCCGGCCGCGGTGCCGACCCACTGGCTGTTGAAGACGTGCTTGGTGACCTCGGTGTTCATCGCCTGGACGTGCTTGCCGAACGCGCCGGCCAGGGTGTCGTAGGCGCCGGCGGCGCCGGCCAGGGAGGACAGGTCCGCGTCGCGCAGCTGGGCGAGGGTGACCATCAGTTCACCGCCGGCGCGTAGGGTCCGGCGCCGGGCGGCTTGAGGGCGCCGGCGTTGCCCGTGTCGGTGCCGCGGTAGTTGCCGGCGGTCTGGCCCAGTTTCAGGCTCACCCCGTCCACCTCCGAGGCCAGCTTGTTCAGGCACTCCTCCCACGCCGCCGTGCAGGCGTGCAGCGACGCCCCGGTGCGCCAGCCCGACAGCGCCGCGACCGCCGTGTCGGAGGGCTCGTGGATGTGCTTGAGCTCGCCCGGCATCGCCTCACCGGTGTCCTTGGCGACCTTCGCCGCCGCGTCCAGGTCCGCCGGGTTCACCCCGAACAGGGGCCCGCCCGCCGGCGGCCCGTAGGGCCCGTACAGGCCAGGCCCGTCGGAGCCCGCGTACGCGTTCATGGATCCCGTCCCCCCGCTGGTCGACCTACTGCCGTGCCCGCCTCGGGGCCGGGCTCGCGGCCGGGGTCCCGTGCGGGCATGCGAAACCGCACGCTTGTACGGTTCGCGTCGAAGCATGGCGAAAATAGCAGATCAGCCCACCGGCGCCGACCCGGCCGCGACCCGGCCGCGGCCCGGCGCCTGCCCGGTGACGGTCCGGAGCCTGCCCGGTGACGGCCCGGGGGAGGCTTTCGGTGCCCGTGTCCCGGGGGTGGCGCCCCGTCACCCGGGCGCGCACGGCGGATCCGGGGCAGGGACGGGCGGACGGTGGGGCGACCGGGCGGCCGGGTGGTGGCGCGGGTCTACGGCTGCGGTGGCCGGGCGGCGATGAAGACGAGTTCGCGGCCCGGCCGGTCGGGGGCGTCGCGGACCTCGCGCAGGATGAAGCCGTGGGCGGCCAAGTCCGCTTCCACCTCGCCGCGTTGGCGAAAGCGCAGGGTGGAGGTGGAGGTGAGCCGCTGCCCGTCGGCGGTGAACCCGTAGGTCCAGCGGAAGGTCACCAGTGGGCCGTCGACGGCGACCAGGTCGATCCAGGTCTCGACCGGGCCGGTGCCGGGGACGTCGGTGACGGTGCGGGTGGCGTCGCGGTGCCAGTCCTCCCAGGCCCGCCGGGCCGGGTCGCGGGTCTCGAACACCAGGTGCCCGCCCGGGCGCAGCGCCGCGAAGGCCCGGGCGAGGGTGGCGTGCCACAGGCGCGGGTCGGTGATCTCCTGGGCGGTGTTCGCGGTCATGGTCACCAGGTCGGCCCGCAGCGGGGGCAGGGTCCTGGCGTCGCCGTGGATCCAGCGCACGCGCCCGGCGCCGGGTTTGGCCCGGGCCACCTCCAGGCACGCCCGGGCCGGGTCCACGGCGACGACCTCGGCCCCGCGTGCGGCCGGCAGCAGCGCGAACACCCCGGTCCCGCACCCGAGGTCCAGCACCGTGCGCGCGCCGAGGCCCGCGGCGAGGGCGAGGTAGACGTCCAGGTCGTCGCGGCCGGCCTGCAGCGCGTCGTAGAGCGCGGCGAGCCGGGGGTGGGTGAAGTTCTCGTCGGCCATGCGGGCGACGGTAGCGGCGAAGGGCGCCGCGAGGCCGCTGTCATCCGCCGTCCCGCCCGGATCCGCCGCCCGGATCCGCCGCCCGGACCCGCCGCCCGGTGGTGTCGGCCGGCCCCGCCGCCCGGACCCGCCGCCCGGTGGTGTCGGCCGGCCGGGCTGGACCGGCTGGGCCGAACCGGACCGGGCGCAGGGCCGGTTGGGCCCGGGTGCCTCAGGGGGCGGGGTCCGGCGGCCGGGCCGGGGAGTGCCAGGGGTAGGTGGGGTCCTCGGTGATCCGTACCTGCTGGGGGGCGTCGCGGGGGAAGGTCCAGATCCGTCCCAGGGTGCTGGTGGCGGTCACCGTGGTGTCGTCGAGGGTGACGTCGGCGAACGGGTTGGACGAGCAGGAGATCGCGAGCCACTCCAGGGTGTTCTCCTCGTCGTCGCGGGTCAGCGCGACCCAGCCGATGCTGCCGTGTTCGGACGCCTCGCCCGCGAGGGCGCGGTGGCCGGCGTGGGTGCTGGTGGCGAACACTGTGTCGACGTCCGTCCAGTCGGTGGGGGTCCACGTGCCGGCCCGCAGCAGTTCCCCCCAACTCCACTGCTGGGCCCGCGGGTCGTGGAGCCGGTCGGCGGGGGAGAGCCGCATGAGCCGCATCACCGACAGCGACCCGTCGCCGAACACGATGAAGTCCCCGTGGGGCGCCTCGCGGGCACGCCAGCGCTCATGGACCAGGCCGGCCCGGGGCCGTGCGTCGTCGAAAGCCATGCCCGCCATGATCGCACCCGGCGGCGCCCCGGCCGCGGCCGGGCCCGAACTCCCCCGCGCCGCGCGGCCGGTGCGGCACGGCCCGGCGGCGGGCGACCCGGGCCACCCCCTCCACATACTCGGATCCGAGTAGTACGATCCGAGTATCACGCCCGGGGCCCCGGCCCCGGGGCCCCGCGTGCGACCACGGAGTGCCATGACCGCCAAACGACCCGCCAACCCCCTGGCCCTGGCCCTGCTCGGCCTGCTCCTCGAACAGCCCCTGCACCCTCACGCCATGGCCACCACCCTGCGCGAGCGCCACCTCGACCAGGCCTTCAAACTGACCACCGGTTCGCTCTACGACACGGTGCGCGCCCTGGCCCGCGACGGCTGGATCGAGGCCACCGACACCGAACAGGTCGGCGCGCGCCCCACCCGCACCGTCTACCGCCACACCCCCCAGGGCCGCCAGTACTTCACCCAGTGGCTGGACGAACTCATCCGCGAACCCTCCCGCGAATACCCGAAATTCCTGTCCGCCGTCAGCTACCTCGGCGCCCTGGGACCACACCGCGCCGCCCAGGCACTGCGCGAACGGGCCGCCGCCCTGCACACCCGCATCACCGAGAGCGAACACGCCCACCACAGCGCCACCCACGAACACCACGCCCCCCGACTGTTCGTCATCGAGGCCGAGTACGCCCACGCCATGCTGCACGCCGAACGCCAATGGGTCCTGCGCACCGCCGAGGAGATCGAACAGGGCACCCTGGCCTGGCCGGAGGCCGCCCCCGATGCCTGACACCCCCGCACCCGCACCCGCCGCCACGCCCGTCCCCGTCCCCGCACAGGTCCCCGCCGCACGGCGCTTACCCGCCGCCGCGCCCGGGGCCGGCGCACCCGGGGCCGGCGGGGCCGGCGACGCGGACGTCCTGGTCGTCGGCGCCGGCCCCGCCGGCCTGATGCTGGCCTGCGAACTGGCCCTGGCCCGCGTGCGCACCGTGCTCCTGGAACGCGACCCCGCCCCGCCCGGCTTCTGCCGCGGCTTCAACCTCAACGCCCGCAGCCTGGAACTACTGGAACGCCGCGGCCTGGCCGAACGCCTCCTCGCCGAAGGCCCCACCGCGGCGACCACCGCGTTCACCGCACAGGCCCGCCTCGACCTCGCCGCCATGCGCACCCGCCACCCCTACGTCCTGGGCATCGCCCAGACCAGGGTGGAGGAGATCCTCACCGAACACGCCCACCACCTGGGCGTACGCATCCTGCGCGGCCACCGCCTGAACGCCCTCGACCTCGACGACGACGGCGTCCACGCCCACACCGACACCCCCGACGGCCCCGCACTGCTGCACGCCGGCTGGCTGGCCGGCTGCGACGGCGGCCGCAGCACCGTACGCAAACTCGCCGCCATCGCCTTCCCCGGCACCCCCGCCCGCCGCTTCACCCTGCTCGCGGACGTGGTCCTGACCGACCCGCAGGCGATCCCCTTCGGCGTGAACACCGGCCCGGGCGGCACCGTGTTCGCCATCCCCAGGCCCGGCTACGTCCGCCTGATCACCGCAGACCCCCACCCGCCCCAGGACCGGCACGAACCCCTCACCCTGCCCCGCTTCCAGCAGGCACTGGACCACGCCCTGGGACACCGCGTCCCGATCACCCGCGCCCACTGGCTGACCCGCTTCGGCGACGCCGCCCGCCTGGCCGAACGGCTGCGCCAGGGCCGGGTCCTGCTGGCGGGAGACGCCGCCCACATCCACCCGCCCGCCGGCGCCATCGGCGTCAACGCCGCCATCGACGACGCGATGAACCTCGGCTGGAAACTCGCCCTCGTCGCCCGCGGACAAGCCCCCGAAACCCTCCTGGACACCTACCACACCGAACGGCACGCGGCCGGCGCCAGACTGCTGCGCAACACCCGCGCCCAGGCACTGCTCGCCGGCGACGACGAGGAACTCGCGCCGGTGCGCGACCTGCTCGCCGAACTCGCACAGGCCAAGGACACGGCCGGCCCCCTCGCCGAGGAGATCACCGGCATCGCCACCCGCTACCCGGCCCCCCACGGCAGCGGCCACCCCTGGGAAGGCGCGATGGTCCCGGACATCCCCCTCCAACACGACACCCTCCACGACGACACCCTCCAACACGGCGCCCTGATACCACTGCTGGCCCACACCGGCGCCGGCGCCCTGCTCCTGGAGGACACCACCGCGGCCGAGGCACTGCGCACGGCGGCCGGCCCCTGGACAGACCGGGTGAGCGCGGCGACGGTGCGGCCCGGCGCCCTGCCCGGCACGCCCGCGGTCCTGGTGCGCCCGGACGGCCACGCCGCCTGGACCGCACCGCCCACCGCACCGCCCCAGGCCGCCGCCGAACAGCTGCGCGCGGCCCTGCACCTGTGGTTCGGGCCAGCGGCGGCACCGGGGCCGGGGGCGCCCGACCTCCCGTAACGCGGCGCCGGGTTCCGCGCGGGGTCCGGGTGCTCCGGCGCTCCGGCCGTGTGCCGCCGGTGTGCCGCCGGGCGAACCGGCGGTGGTGCGCGAGGCGTTGGCGGCGCCCGCGGCACAGGGGTCCGCTGTACCGCGAGGCCCGTCCCGCCCGCCCGCCGTCCTGCCCGCCGTCCCGCCCGCCGGGCGGGGCAGCTCCCGCGGCCGCCCGGGGCGGCGGGTTGCCCGGGCCCGGGTACGGCCTGCGCGCGGTACAGCCTGCGCGCGGTGCGGCCCCCGCTGCGGCCGCTACAGGTTGACGCCGCCGGTGACGTCGATCTTGGTGCCGGTGATCCAGCGGGCGTCGTCGGAGGCGAGGAAGGCGACCGCGTCGGCGATGTCCGGGATCTCGCCGATCCGGCCGAGGGCGGTCAGGGCGAGGTTGCGTTCCAGGTTCGCCGGGTCGGCCAGCACGTCGGCGGTCATGTCGGTGCGGGTGAACCCGACGACGACGGAGTTGACGGTGATGTTGCGGGGTCCGAGGTACTTGGCCAGGGTGTGGCCGAACACCTCCAGGGCGCCCTTGGTGAGCGGGTAGCCGATGCCGTGGGCGGAGGCGATACGGGTGGAGACGGAGGAGATGTTGATGATCCGGCCGCCGTCGTGCAGCCGTGGCAGCAGCCGCTGGGTGAGGAAGAACGGCGCCTTGACGTTGACCGCGACCATCTCGTCGAACTCCTCGGGAGTGAGGACCTCGATCGGGCGCCCCATGAGATTGAGCCCGGCGTTGTGGACCAGGATGTCGAGCGCCGCTTCCCCGTGCGCGCGCAGCCCGGCCTCCAGCCCGCCCACGAGGGTGTCCACGTCGCCGGGAACGCCCAGTTCGGCGCCCACGGTGAACGCCCGGCCACCGGCCCCGGCGATCGCCGCGACGCACTCCTTCGCCGCCGCCTCGTTGCTGCCGTAGTGCACGGCGACCAGGGCGCCGTCCCGGGCCAGGCGTTCGGCGATGCCCCGCCCGATGCCCCGGCTGGCACCGGTGACCAGCGCGACCTTCCCGCTGAGGTTTCCCATGTCCACCCCTTTCGACCGTGTTCCGCCGAGATCCCGCCGTCCGACCCCCCAAGGTCAGCCTCAGCCGAGTTTGACGTCCACTCAGGTACTGCGGGGTATGGTGCCCGGCCACGGCCACGGCCACGGCCGCGCACGCCCGGGCCCGAGCCCGGGCCGGTCCCGCCGCCGCCGGCCCCGCCGGGCTCAGGCGGCCAGGCCCGGGAGGACCTCGGCGCCGGGCAGCCGGGCCGCCGCCCAGCCGGGCAGGATCAGCTTGCCCCGCCGCCGCCCGCTGCCGATGAGCACGTGATCGGCGGCGGCCACCGCCTCGTCGACCAGCAGCGGCCAGCCGTCCGGCAGGCCGACGGCGGTGATGCCGCCGTACTCCATGCCGGTGGCGGCGACGGCGACGTCCACCGGCGCGAAGGAGGCCTTGCGCGCGCCCAGGTGCCTGCGCACGGCGGTGTTGACGTCCAGGCGGGTGTCGGCGCGCACCAGGCAGGCGGCCAGGGTGACGTCGCCGCCGCGTTTGGCGGCGACCACCACGCAGTTCGCGGAGAGCTCCAGCGGCACGTCGTAGGCCTGGCAGAACACCGCGGTGTCCGCCTTGTCGGGGTCGGTGTCCACGTACAGCACGGATCCGGCCCACTGGTGTGCGTCCGCGTTCTTCAACGCGTCGGCGACGGGGGCGGCGAGGTCGCCGCAGACCTCGATCGCCGCGCGGACGAGGGGGAAGTTCCCGAACGGGGCGCGCACGTTCTCGTTCATGCAGCGGACTGTACCGCGCACCCCGGCAGGCCTGGCGCGGGTCCTGCCGCTGCCCCTGGGGCGGCGAAATCCGGTGCCGGCCGGAGTCGGTGGCGCCGGGCGCGGGAAAGGGGCCCGCCATGGAAGATCTTGCGCAGAACACCGATGAGGCGGCCGCCGGACACGACGGTCCGCCGCCGCACCTGCTCCCCGGCCCGCCGGCGCACGCGGTGCGCCTGGCCGGCGGCGCCGCGAACACCGTCTGGCTGGTCACCCTGGCCGGCGGCGGACGCGTGGTGGTGAAGTCCACCCCGGCACTGGCCCCCGACGCGTACGCGAAGGAGGCCCAGGGCCTGCAAGCCCTGCGCACCCACGGCGCGCTGGCGACCCCGCGGGTGCTGGCCCTTCACCCGGACGGCCTGGTCCTGGAAGCCCTCGAACAGCCGCCCGCGCACGACACCGGCTTCTGGGAACGCGCCGCACACGCGCTGGCCGGCCTGCACGCCACCACCGGACAGCGCTTCGGCTGGGCCGAGGACGGCTGGCTCGGCCGCCTGGCACAGCGCAACCCCTGGACCGAGGACGGACACGAGTTCTTCGCCCGCCACCGCCTGCTGCGCTACCTCGACGAACCCCTGGCCCGCCAGGTGCTCGGACCCCGGGGCCGCGCCGACCTGGAACGGATCTGCGACCGGCTGCCCCAACTCCTCCCCGCCGCACCACCCGTCCTCACCCACGGCGACCTGTGGCACGGCAACATCCTCGCCCGCCCGGACGCGACACCGGCGTTCATCGACCCGGCGGTGTGCTGGACGTGGGCGGAGACGGACCTGAGCATGATGTTCTGCACCGGCGGCGTCCCCGCCCGCTTCTTCGACGCCTACCGCGAACACCACCCCCTCACCGACGGCTGGCAGGACCGCATGCGGCTGCTCCACCTGCGCGAACAGCTCAGCTGCGCCGCCCACTTCGGCGCGCGCGACGGCCACACCGGCGACCTGCTCGACGTGCTGCGCACCTACCGCTGACGCGGGCCGCTCGGACGGTGGCCTCAGCGGCCGTCCGGCCGGTGCTGGTCCTGCGGCGCGTCGGGGACCAGTTCCTGGTCGTAGCGGGCCAGGAGGGTCTGCATCATCCGGCGGTTCGGGCGGCCGTCGGCGGCGAGGGCGGCGGCCTCGATGAAGAACTCCTCGAAGCCGGCCGGGGTCAGCGTCACCAGGATCGTGGCGGGGGTGTCGCCGATCGCGGTGAAGGAGTGCGGGTGGGTGCGCGGGACGTGCAGGAAGGCGCCGGGGCCCGCCTCGGTGGTGTGTTCGTCGCACCGCAGGCGGAACGCGCCGCTGACGACGTAGAACGTCTCGTCGTGGCCGCGGTGCAGGTGCAGGGGTGCGCCCTGGCCGGGTTCGAAGGTGGACTCCAGGACGGCGATCGATCCGCCGCTCTGGGCGCCCGCGAGTTTGACGACGTACGGGCTGCCCGGCACGTGGCGGCGCCCGCCGTGTCCGGGGGCCAGGGCGACGGGTTCGCGGTGGACGCCGCCACGGCCGGGCTCCGCGCGGGGCTCGCCGCCGGGTTCCGTGCCGGGCTGCTTGCGGTGGGTGTCAGCCACGGCCGGGCTCCGCGCCGGGTTCCCCGCCGGGCTCCGCGCCGGGTTCCCCGCCGGGCTCCTCGGTGAACTGTTCGCGGTGGCGTTCGGCCCAGGCCCGGAAGGGCGTCGCCGCGCGGCCGGTGAGCTGCTGGACCGCGGGCGTGACGGTCGCGGCGAACGGTTCCAGGGAGGCGGCGCGCAGCGCCATGACCGCGTCCGCGGTCTCCGGGCGCAGGCCGTGGTCCAGGAGTGCCCGGCGGGCGGCGTGGGGCGGGATCTCGGTGAAGGCCAGCGGGGTGCCCAGGACGTCGGCCAGGATCGTGGTCATCTCGCCGGGGGTGAGGGCCTGGGGGCCGGTCAGCAGGTGGGCCCGGCCGTCGTGTCCGGGCTCGGTCAGGGCGCGGGCCGCGACGGCGGCGATGTCGGCGGGGTCGATGACGGAGACCCGGCCGGCGGCGAACGGGGCCCGCACGGTGCGGGCCGCGCGGATCGTCCCGGCCCAGGCGAGGGTGTTGGACATGAAGCCCATCGGGCGCAGGAACGTCCATGCCAGGCCGCTGTCCTGGACGGCCTGTTCGCCCGCGCGGTGCCAGCGGGCGACGGGGTCGTCCGCGTCCGGGTCGGCGGCCCGGCCGGAGGACAGCTTGACGACGGCCTCGGCGCCGGCGCGGGCGGCCGCGGCGGCGAGGTTGGCGTCGTGGCGCGGGATGTCGGGGCCGTCGGAGAGCAGGAACACCTTGCGCACGCCCCGCAGGGCGGCGGCCAGGCTGTCCGGCTCGCCGAGGTCCGCGCCGACGACGTCCACGCCGCCCGGCAGGCGGGCCCGGTCGGGGCGGCGGGTGGCGGCGCGCACGGGGGCGCCCAGGGCGGTCAGGTGGCCGACGAGGGCGCGGCCGACGGTGCCGGTCGCGCCGGTCACGAGTATCACGGGGTCCTCCGGGTGTTCCTCGTCGGGGTGTTTTTTGCCGGGGTGTTTTTTGCCGGGGTGTTCTTCGACGGGGTGTTCTTCGACGGGGTGTTCTTCGTCAGGGTGCCGAGCAGGTCGTCGTGCCAGGCCAGGTCGGCCTTCAGACGGGCGAGGCAGTGCTCGAAGATCCACGGTTCGAGGCCGGTCAGGTCCGGCCTGGCGGCCTCGAACTGCTCCTCGAACAGGGCCACCTGGTCGGCCACGGCCCGCCGGCGCGCGGCCACGGACCCGGCCAGGTCCTCGTCCGTGAGGTCCGCGGTGTACTGCAGGGCCAGGTCGACCGGGTCGGGCAGCAGGCGCACCCTGCCCAGCGCCGCGTCGCGCAGGGCGGCGAGCTCCCGGCGGCCCCGGTCGGTGATCGCGTAGACGGTCCGCTCGGGCGGGTTGCCGACCTTCTCGCTGCGCACCACCTCGACCAGGCCGTCGTCGGCCATCCGGTGCAGGACGCTGTAGAGCGATCCGGGCTTGACGTCGGTCCACAGCTCGGTGCGGTCGAGCTGGGCCGCCTGGCGGATCTGGTAGCCGTGCATCGGCCCGCCCCGGGCCAGCGCGCTGAGTGCGAAGAGTCGCGAAGTGCTCACATCACTAGTCGAACACGACTACGACCCATAGTCAAACGCGACTACGGGTGCGGGGCCGTGATGGTTCTGCGGGCCCGGACGTGGGGGGCGGCGCGGGAAATCGGCCGGTCCGACTTCCCACGCCGCCGCGTCCACCGCCAGGGGCGGGTGCGCCCCGGGGCGAAGCGTTCCCGCGGCCCCGCTGCTCCCCGCAAGGGGGCGCCGTTACAACAGAGTTGGGCGTCCCTGGCGTCTCCGACACCTGCGCGGGGGAGGTCGTGGCCGCCGTGGTCTCGGCCGACGGGCCGCGTTCCCCGACAGGTGCGTGGTGTCAGCCGACCCGACTCGAATCGGGCTGCTGGTCGCCCAGTGCCGCGGTGGCTGGACGGGAGCGGGCAATCGCCGGACGGGCACTGGGTTTCCGGGCTGGCGGATATGACTGCTGCCGGTGGCCGAAGGCCCCATCTCGGCCTCCTCGCCGGGCAGGTGGATCCGCGGGACCATCCCGTCGACGTGCCGGTGGCCCTCGCGCTCCTCGTCCGCGGTCTCCGGGCGGCGCTTGTCGATGTAGTCGCGCACCGTGTTGTCGGACGCGTCGCGGAAGTCGTACGGGCTCGCCAGCCGCCGGAAGACCCGTTCGATGGTGTGCTTCTGCTTGCGCGGCGCGGTCAGGTCCAACCCGCGACGATCCCGACGCCGGCCTCCCGACATGACCGCGACCACGGAGCGGTCTCCGACAGGACCGTGATCGCCGGACTCACCCCGACGTGCCGGGCGGACGGCGTCCCGCATTCACTCGGGCGCGGGCATGTCGACCGGACACGCGGCCTGGTCCGGGCCCGATCTCGGTTCGCGCCCGTCGGGCGGTCGCGGCCCCGGACCGGCGTCCCGGTCCGCTCAGCGGGCGGTCAGCGAGTAGGCCGGCAGCGGCGTGTTGCCGTGGTCCTTCGCCAGGGACCGGAGCACATCCGCCTGGCTCAGCACCAGGTCCAGGACCGTCTGCGGCAGCTCGGCCATCCGGTCGACGGTGTCGAGCAGTGCCGTGCAGGCGTCCACCTCCCAGTCGCCGTCCTGTAGGGCGGTTGTGTCCACGGGCTGCCCCGGGACGGGATCCCAGCCTGTCGCCGCGAGGACCCGGAGCAGGCCTGCGTGGGAGAACGGAGTGCGCACATTGCCTTCGCCCCGCGACCCGCTCGCCATGATCTGCCCCTGGATCAGGACGGCCAACAGGTGGGGCAGTTGGTCAGCCGAGCAGGGTGCGAGGTCCCACTCGGCGAAGCAAAGGTTCCGTGCCCAGCGGCGGACCCGGGCGAGGGTCTCCCGCAGCTGGTCCAGGGAGGCGAAGTACCAGGAGCAGTGTGCCAGGACGGCGTAGTCGAATCCGCTGTCGGGGAAGGTGACCGCCTCGTCGAGGACGTCCAGGCCGAAGCGGAAGTCGATGCGAGAGCCCAGAGGCGTCGCCTTGAGGCGCTCCGCCGACTGCCCCAGGGTGACCGGGGCGCCGTACGACGGATCCGCGATGTCGACCGCGACCACCCGGCCCTGCGGGCCGACGGCCTCGGCGAGGACGGCCGTCATGTCACCCTGTCCGCAGCCGACCTCCAGGACCGACGCTCCGGCCGGGATGCCCCAGCTGGAGACGAGTGCGGCCCGGTAGCGGGTCTGGGTCAGCTGGATGTCGGGGCTCACGTCGGCGGCGGCCATGGCGGCCGCGATCGAGGGTGCCGTCGCGATCAGGTCGGTCTTGTTCACAGAATCCTTCGTCGTGCTCTTCGGGAGCGGTACGTGCCGAGACCGCTGTTGCGCAGATCCGGATCGGCGCCGCTCGTTGATCCCCAAGAACTACCAGACATGGCCGACCATCCAGCCGTGATGACGACCAGATCATCCGGGACGGGACAACTGGAGCCAGGTCAACTTGCTCCTCAGCGGAGCCACTTCGAGCTGCCGCGGTGGTACCAGCGGAACCTGCTGCAGACACTGCGGCTGTACGGACCTGTTCACGGCCTTCCGCCGGACGGCGGCGCGGCCTGTTCCGACGGCTTTCCGGGCCTTCTCGTGCTCGCCGTTCTGTTCGGCCTGGTGATCCTGCTGGTCGAGGCGGTGTGGCGGGTGCGGGGGGCGCCCCGCTGGCAGCTGAGTGTCGAGGCCGGCGGGCCGCAGCCGTGCAGTCTCCTGCCCGGTGTCAAGCCCGGGGCGCAGACGGAGGACTGTCGCCGGAGCCTGACCGCCGCCATCGGCGAGCACGGCGGGGCAGCGGTGCCCCGCGCCCCGCACCCGCAGGAGGCGGGAGGGCTGCCGGCTGCGGCCGGCCGCCGCCCCGAGTCCCCAAGGACCGCAGGGCGGCGAAGGCGGCGAGGGCGGACCGACGCGCGGGAAGTCGGCCGGTCCGACTCCCCGCGCGGAACCACTGGTTTGTCGGGCCCCCCGTCCTACCGGGTTCTGTTCGGCACCCGCTCCGAGGCCTGGTGGATCCTCTGCTGCCGGACGGGTCCTTTGCTCTCACTGTTCGTCGCGGCCCCGGCTGCGCGGCCGGGGCCGCGACGGGGGTGGCTGGCGGGTCAGGCGGTGGGGAAGTCGCCGGCCTTGACTCCGGTGACGAAGGCGGCCCAGGCGTCGGCGGGGAAGACCAGCGCGGGGCCGTCGGGGTCCTTGGAGTCGCGGACGGCCATGCCGCCGACGACGACGCGCCCCGCCTCCACGCACTCGCTCGCCTGTGCGCTGTAGCTGCTCTTGCGCCACTTTGTCTGGTCGTTCGCGTGCACGGCTGTCTCCCTTGGCCGCAGGGTGTTGTGAACGAGACGCTACGCCAAGGGGGTTGGCTTTCGGTACAGCATCGCGATCAGTGGCGGCGCGTCCGGGTGGGGGCGGACCTCGTTGAGTCCTCGTAGCTCCACGCCGTGTCCAGCGCGTGCACTTTGCCGTCCCCGGCGGCGGGGTTGACCATGAGCGTGGCCCGCTCCTCGGGTCGGGCGGAGAGGAGCGCGTCGTGGATGCGGCGGGCGGCGCCGGTGCCGCGCCATCGGGTGCGTACGCCCAGCTCCTTGAGGGCGAACACCGGTGCGGCGGTGAGGTGGTGGGGCATCGGGCGGGCCATGCGGGTCCACCAGCGGTCGGCCGCCTCGACGGTGTTGCCGTAGGCGTAGCCGATGACGGCCTCGAAGCCGGGCTCACCGCCGTGGCGTTGCAGGCGTTCGCCGAAGGCGGGCAGAGCGTAGTTGGGCAGGTGCAGCAGCGGGGCGCGCACCTCGGCGTACAGGGCGGCCAGCTCATGGCGGACCGCGTCGGTGAGTTCGCGGTGGTGGCGCAGTTCGATGCCGGTCATGCCGCCGTCCTCGGGGAGTCCGTGAAAGGCCCGGGCCCTGCCGCAGCGGCAGGGCCCGGGCCTGCCAAACCGTCAGATCTGGCCGAACTCGCCGCCGCGTACGGCCGTCACGAAGGACTGCCAGGCATCAGCGGAGAAGGCCAGCCGGGGGCCGTCGGGGTCCTTGGAGTCCCGGACGCGGCCCGGGTGTGCGTCGTCGACCTCGACGCAGACACCGCCGTCATTGTTGCTGTGGCTACTCTTTCGCCATTCTTCCTGCGTCTCTGCTCGCACGGCCGTACTCCTTCAGAATGCGTCTGATCATCGCCCGGGAGTCCCGGGGCGACAGGGCCTGGGCCCTCAGTAGATCGTAGGACTCACGCCGCTCGGCGACCTTGGGCATTTCGTCGATGACCTCACCGTTCTTTGCACCTTCCGCCCAAGCGATCACACCGCCCGCCGGGAGGGTGTACAGCATGAGGGAACCGCCCATCTCAGGGTGTTCGCCGGCGGCGAAGGGCAGGACCTGGATCGTGATGAAGGAGCGCTTTTCGTCTGCTAGGGCGGTGAGTTGCTCGCACATCACATGGAGTCCGCCGACTGGTCGCCGGAGCGTCGCCTCGTCCAGGATGAACCAACATCGCGGCGGCGTCGTGGAATCCAGCCGCTTCTGACGTTCGAGTCGTGCGGCGAGCAATGCGTCGATCTCTTGCTCGGTAGCGTGCTGTTGGCCTGCACGTAGCGAGTGTCGGGCGAAAGAAGGAATTTGCAACAGGCCGGGGATGGTCGCAGAGGCGAACTCCTCGATGACGGCGGCCTGACCCTCCAGATGGATCGCCTGCCGGTACTTGCCAGGGAACTTCTCGTTCTTGGCCAACTGGTAGATGCGGTCGAACCGGCCGTCGGTGCCGAACGCCGCGTCCAGCATGCCGGGCAGGTCCGGCGGTGGCATTGATTCGGCGCGTTCGACCCGCCCGAGATGCCCCTTCGAGATATTGACGATCTTGGCGAGTTGGTCGAGCGACATACCCGCTCGCTCACGATGGGCACGCATCTCCCAGCCGAACTGGTCTCGCGCCGACCGCCCAGGATCCAGCTCGTTTGGTTGGAACCCCATGCTCAGCCTCCATGTGCCCAATCGCAGCGTGACACAGGGTCACCCTTCCCAGGTTAGCCGCTCAGAGCGACGCTTAATGCACGCACAGTGAGAATGGTGCGCAGCGATCAAGGCCACAGAGAGCTCATCATGACGAACGATCAACCAGCGGCCCGGCGGCCCGGGCCGACGTGGCGAAACTCCCGCATCCGGGACAACTCCGAGGCGAGTGAGGCCATGCCCGAAGTATTGAAGGAACAGCCGGAAACAGTGGGGGAGTACTCCTGCTGGCTGTCGCGCCACCAGAAGTCCGTGCCCACCGCACGCGGGCTGCTGCGCGGCTTCCTCTCCGACCACCAGGGGGGCGAACTGTTCGCCGACCACTCCGGGCTGGTGCTCGGCGAACTCGTCACCAACGCCGTCCAGCACGCCCGCACCCCGTCCGACCGGCTGCTGTTCGTGCGCTTCGCCCTCTCGGCCGACGACCTGCGGATCGAGGTCCACGACGCCGACCCCCGCCAGCCCGTGCTGCGCCGCGTGGGCGGGGACGAAGAATGCGGGCGGGGGCTGTGGCTGGTGTCCGAACTCGCCCTCCGATGGGGCTGCCGCTCCCACGCGGGCGGGGTCGGCAAAGCGGTGTGGGCGGTCCTCGGACCCCCGAGCGGGGACGCGTCGTGACCGCCATCCCTCCCCGCGACTACCCGCACCCGGTCACCGTCGAGATCGGCGGCGTCACCCAGACCGCCACCTTCGCCCGGCTCGCCGACGCCCTGGCAGCCGTGCGCACCGCCCTGGCCCGCCTGCCCCTCGACGACGACCACGCCGCCTACCTCACCGACCTGTTCGCCCCCGAATCCACCGCCCGCGTCGCCCGCCGGCTCACCGACGTCGGCGCGCTGCGCACGATCGCCTTCGTCGGCATCCACGCCCACCCCATCCACCTGCGCCCCGCCGAAAGCCCCGAAAGCCCCGAAAGCCCTGAGGGCCCCGACGGCACCGCAGGCGCCGACGAGCTCCCGGAGCCGGTGTGAGGCGCCTTTGCGCCCGGGTCGCGAGGTGGTGGTGCCTGCGCGGCCGGTTCTCCCTGCCCGTGCGGGCGTTGAGCCCCGGGCGCCGCGCCGCCCACGCCGAGATGCGGCGCCGGGCGGCCGCCCCCGGCAGCACCGAGGCCCTGCGGCGGGCCGTCGCCGACCACGCCCGCCGACCGCGCCCGCCGGGCGCCCTCGCGCTGGACGAGTGGTTCCGAAGCCGGTCAGCGGTCGATCGGTGACCGGGTGACGGGCGGCCGGTCTTGTCGTCGTGCCAGAACTAGGGTGACCCCATGGAATATCGAACGCTCGGCAACAGCGGACTCCTCGTCTCCGTGGTCGGACTCGGCTGCAACAACTTCGGCGGACGTCTCGACGCGGCGCAGACACGCGCGGTGGTCGACGCGGCACTCGACGCCGGGGTGACGCTCTTCGACACCGCCGACATGTACGGGGCCGGAGGCGGCTCCGAGACGCTGCTCGGCCAGGCGTTGAAAGGGCGGCGCGACGAGGTCGTGCTGGCCACCAAGTTCGGCTATCAGCGGGCGGACCTGGGGTACGGGCCCGCAGCCGGGGCGAAGGGCGGCCGGGCCTACATCCGGCGCGCGGTCGAGGAGTCGCTGCGACGCCTGCAGACCGACCACATCGACCTCTACCAGCTGCACACCCCCGACCCGCGCACGCCGATCGCCGAGACGCTCGCCGCGCTCAGCGAGCTGGTACGCGAAGGCAAGGTGCGCTACATCGGGCACTCCAACTTCGCCGGCTGGCAGATCGCCGAGGCCGCGCACGTCGCCCGGGAGATCGGGGCCGTCCCGTTCGTCTCGGCCCAGAACGAATGGTCGCTGCTCGAACGCGGCGTGGAGCGGGAGGTGGTGCCCGCGGCGCTGCACTACGGCCTCGGTGTGCTGCCGTTCTACCCGCTCGCCAACGGCCTGCTGACCGGGAAGGTGCGCCGTGCCACGGGCGTGCCCACGGGCTCGCGCCTGGCGTCGCGGCCCGAGCGGGTGACCGAGGCCGGCCTCGACGCGGTCGAACGCCTCGCCGCCTGGGGCGAGGCGCGCGGCCGGAGCGTCCTGGAGATCGGCGTGGGCGCGCTCGCCGCACGGCCCGGCTGCGGCTCGGTCATCGCCGGGGCGAGCAGTGCCGAGCAGGTGCGCGCCAACGCCGCCGCCGGGCAATGGGTGCCGACCTCCGAGGAACTGGCCGAGATCGACGCGGTCCTCGACGCGGAACACGCCGTGGCCTGATCGGAGCGGGAGAACACGGGCGCCGCGCAGGGCACGTCGGCGGCACGGGTTCCGGCTCCCGGTGAGGCCGCCGCTGCCACCCGGCGTGCCGCTCGTCCAGGGGTGAACCGGCGAGGCCCCGCACCGAACAGCGCGGGGAATCACCGCTGTCACCTGGCGTGACGCATCGTCAACCAGGCGTCAAGCGAAGAGAGTTGCGGCAGCCGACCGGCCCCGGGGGGGGTCTCAGTGCCGCGCGTGGCGGATCTTCAGCCGTCCGAATCCGGTGGTCCCGGAGATCCGGATCGTGGGGCCGCCGGGGGTGGGGCGCCGCGGGGGCTTGTAGCGGGCCTCCTTCCAGCCGGAGTGCATGCCCTCGATGTCGACGACCGCGTCGTGGGGCACCGTGATCCTGGCGCCGCCGGTGCCGAGTTGCAGTTCGATGTCGACGACCGGGTGCTCGATGACCGCCCGGGACAGGTCCAGGCGCACCCTGCCGAGCGCGGAGAAGACCTTGAGGGTCCGGGGCACCTTCCAGGCGCCGCTGCGCCGGATGCGTCCTGTGGCGGCGCCGATCGTCGTCTCGGTGCCCGCGCCCGGTTCGGGGAGCGAGGCCAGGGACCGCGCGAGTGCGTCCTGCGTCCTGGCGGTGAGGGCCTGGTGGAGGCGTTCGTCCATCTCCTCGTGGGAGATGCGTCCTTGGCTGTACGCCTCTTGCAGGCGTTGCACGGCCGTGTCGCGGTCGTCGTCGCCGGCCAGGGGCGAGAGGTCTTCCGGCAGCGAGGTCACCGTCCCACTCTAGTGCCGCGCCTGGGCCGCGAACCCGCCAAGGCCCCTGGCGGGAACGGCCGGTGCCGGGCGGGTGGGCCTCATGGCATCGGCCATGCGCGGGTGGGCGCGTGGTCGGCCTCGGGGCCGTGCAGTTGGGTGGCGAGCAGGCGGCCCGCCGCCGAGGCCAGGCCCTGGCGGTCCGCCACCGGATGCGGACCGTCCAGGAGGGACATGGTGAGGCGGTAGGTCGACAGGGCCTTGTCCGTCCGGGCCCTGGTCCGTTCCTCGGACGGTGCGCGGGACAGGACCAGGACCGCCGGCTCGCGGTTCTCGGCGATGGTGGCGCCGAGGCGGGCGTGGCCGTCCAGGACCGCATGGCAGTTGAGCCCGCTGAACCACCAGAGCAGGACGGGCGCCAGGATCCCCTCCCGGGCCTGCTTGCGGCAGGCCTTCACCCGGGGGTCGTCGGGTGGCGGCATCCGGCGCAGCGGCATGACCCGCCGGGAGCCGTCGAACCAGTTGACGTAGCCGTCGGGGTGGCCGTCGAGCAGCAGGGAGCGCCACTGGCCGCCCGGCCCGCCTGCGGTCGGTGCCGTCCCCTCGCGGGCGAGCCGCGGGGAGAGCACCCACCGCCCCTCGTGGAGCGGGCCGTCGGCGCGGGCGTGCAGGGCGCCGGCGAAGCGGTGCGCCCAGCGGGCGTACCAGGACGGCCCTCCCGGCCCGGCGACCGCGCGCGCCTCGGCGGCCCGCAGCGGGGCGAGGGGGGAGCGGTAGTGGTCCGTGCGGGAGTACTCGACGCCGCAGCGGTCGTCGTCGATCCTGGCGGTGAGCACCACCCGCGGACCCTGCGACAGGACGATCAGGGTTCCCGTTCGCCGTCCGCGGCCGCAGCCCCGGCTCGGTGGCAGGGGGGAGCTCCAGGCCCAGGCCGCCCCAGGATCCGCCGTCGGCCGCCGCTGTCAGATTCCTCCGGTGCACCGGAGAAATCCTAGGCCCCGGCGGGCCCCGGGCCTTCGGCGCGGTCCTGGGCCGCCATGACGTCGTCGCCGTGCTCGAACGCCCACGCGCCGAGGGCGCCCACCGGGGTGAGCAGGCTCGCCCCCAGGCCGGTGAGCGCGTACTCGACGCGGGGCGGAGACCCGGGGTGGGCGGTGCGTTCCACCAGGCCGCTGGCCTGCAGGCGGCGCAGGGTCTCGGTCAGCACCTTGGGGCTGATGCCCCCGATCCGCGCGCGCAACTGCCCGGGGCGCTGGGGGTGGTGGCGCAGCGCCCACAGGACGACCGGGTTCCAGGTGTTGGCGAGCAGGTCGAAGGCGAGGCGGGCGGGGCAGTCGGCGAGGAGGTCCTGATCGGTGGTCACGTACCGAATGGTGCCCGAGCCGGTGCCTAGTGTCGTCAGCGCAGTCGACGTCGTCGATGCCGTCGACATCGTCGATGTCGATGTCGATGTCGTCGGCGTGTTCGGGAGAAGGGGAGTGGGGATCGTGAGGATCGGGATCATCGGCACCGGCGCCATGGCCGGTGCGCTGGGCGGGCAGTGGGTGCGCGCGGGCCACGACGTGCTGGTGGGCGGGCGCGACGGCGCCCGGGCCGCGGCCCTGGCCGGGCGGATCGGAGCCCGGACGGGGGGCGTGCGGGAGGCGGCCGGGCACGGGGCGGACGCCGTCCTGCTCGCCGTGCCCCACGCGGCGGCGGCCGGTGTGGCCGCCGCTCTGGCCGACGTCCTGTGCGGGCGCACGCTGGTGGACTGCACCAACCCGGTGGCCCCGGGTTTCGTCCTGGCCACCGGCGCCGGGCCCTCGGCGGCCGAGCGCATCGCGGCGGGCGCGCCCGGGGCGCACGTGGTCAAGGCGTTCAACCTGTGCCACGAGAGCGTGTGGCGCCTGAGCCCGCCGGTGTTCGACGGGCGTCCGCTGGCCGTCCCGCTGTGCGGGGACGAGCCGGGCGCGCTGGAGACGGTGCGGCGCCTGGTGCGGGACGTGGGCTGCGAGCCGGTGGGCGGCGGGGGGGGGGGGGGGGGGGGGCGGGGGGGGGGGGGGGGGGGGCCCCCCGCGGGGGGGGGGGGGGGGTGGGTGGGCGGGGGCGGGGCCGCCCAGGCGCGCGCCCCGCCCCGGG
>NZ_JBIUSS010000013.1:59664-136846 GCF_044741445.1 Kitasatospora sp. NPDC088160
GCCCACCGCACCGCCCGCACCCGCACCACCGTGACCGCCGACGCCCTGGCCGCCTACCGCACCGCCGCCCGCACCGGCCGGGGCCCCCCCCCCCCCCCCCCCCCCCCCCCCCCCCCCCCCCCCCGCCCGCCCCCCCCCCCCCCCCCCCCCCCCCCCCCACCCCCCCCCCCCCCGCCCCCCCCCGGGGCCCCCCCGGGCGCGGGCCGGGCTGCTGGAGGCGACCGCCGCGTTCCTGATCGGCCTGTGGGTGGGCGAGGGCGTGGACGCCCAGGCGATCGCCCCGCCCCTGGCCCACGCCGGCCCGTAGGCCCGTAGGCCCGCAGGCCGCCGGGGCGGCGGGCATGCGGGCCGCCCCCGCCTCGTCCGGCCCGGGTTGACACGCTTCTTCACATCTAGAATATTGGATACGTCATCTGGTCGAGGGTCGGGCGAAGGGAGCGCGCGGTGGATCCGCTGGCCGTCCACAAGGCGCTCGCCAACCCGGCGCGGGCGGACTTCCTGCGCTGGCTCAAGACGCCCGAGCGCTACTTCGACGAGGACTACTACCGCGAGCGCGGCGTGGGCTTCCACATCGGCGTGTGCGTGACGGACATCCGGGAGAAGTCCGGGCTCGCCCAGTCCGTGGTCTCCGGCTACCTGCAGATCCTGCGCGACGCCGGACTGCTGGTGTCCGAACGCGTCGGCAAGTGGACCTTCTACCGCCGCGACGAGGAGACGATCGCCGCGTTCGCCGCCTACGCCCGCGACGAACTCTGACGCTCCGCCCCCTCCGGGGCGCACCCCACCGCCCCCGCCGGGGCGGCCCGGGCTGCGCCCTTCCTTTTCGCCCCATTCCATCTAACTATCTAGATTTGTAGCCCCATGCGCGGGCGGGTGCCGTGCGCCCGCACACCCCGCGCGCCGGGCGGACGGAGGCAGCACATGCGAAAGACCGGCCCCGCCGTCCTGACACTCTCCCTGGGAGTGTTCGGGATCATCACCACCGAGATGGGCGTCGTCGGCGTCCTGCCCCGCATCTCCGAGGAACTCGGCGTCACACCCTCCGCCGCCGGCTGGCTGGTGGGCGTCTTCGCCCTCGTGGTCGCCGCCACCGGACCGTTCGGCACCCTGCTGGCCTCCGGCCTGCGCCGCAAGGCCGTCCTGGCGAGCGCACTGGCCGTCTTCGCGCTCTCCAACGCCGTGTACGCGCTCACCGACGACTTCGCCGTGATGTTCGCCTTCCGGATCCTGCCCGCGCTCTTCCACCCCGTCTTCTTCGCCGTCGCCCTCACCACCGCCGCCAACCTGGTCCCCGAACACCGCGCCACCCGGGCGGCCACCACCGTCTTCGCCGGCGTCACCGTCGGCTTCGCCTTCGGCGTGCCGCTCACCTCCTACCTCGCCGAACACGCGGGCCTGGCCGCCGCGTTCTGGTTCGGCGCCGGCGTCAACCTGCTGGCCTGCCTGGGCGTCCTGCTCCTCCTGCCCCCCACCCCCGCGACGCCCGCAGCGCCCGCAGCGCCCGCAGGCCGGCGCCCCTCCTACCGGGGCCAGCTGGCCATCCTGCGCCGGGGCCGGCTGTGGCTGTCGGTCCTCGCCGTCGTGTGCGTGTTCGCCGCGATGTTCTCCGTCTACGGCTACTTCGCCGAATACCTGGAACGCGTCACCGGCCTGAGCGCCTCCCTGGTGGGCGCCGCGCTGATGGCCTTCGGGATCGTCATGGTCCTCGGCAACCTCCTCTTCGGCCGCCTCCTGGAACGCGACCTCCCGCGCACCGTCACCGCCTTCCCCGCCCTCTACGTCCTCCTCTACGCCCTGCTCTACGCGATCGGCCCCTGGCCCGCGCCGATGACCGCCGGCGTCCTGCTCTGGGGCGCGGTGCACTCCGGCGGACTCGTCGTCAGCCAGAGCTGGCTGGCCCGCGACGCCCAGGACGCACCCGAGTTCGGCAACAGCCTGTTCATCTCCTTCTCCAACCTGGGCATCACCGCCGGCAGCGCGGTGGGCGGCCTCGTCGTCTCCACCGCCGGCGCCCGCCACCTGCCCTGGGCCGGAGCGGGCTTCGCCCTCGCCGCCCTGGCCGCCGTCCTGCTGCGCCGCCGCCTGGGCCCCGCCACCCAGGCCACCCCCACGCCGCAGACCCCGGCGCAGGACGAGCCGACCACCGACGACGCCGCCGCGCCCGATTCGGCCCGGGCCGCCACCGCCTGACGGCTGCCGTATCAGTCCAGGCAGGCCAAGGCGCCCGCCACGAGCGAGCGCACGGCCGCGCCCCGCACCGCCCCCCTGCGAGAGGCGGTCGAAGGCCCGGGCGTACAGACCGACCTGGCCGGGCCGGGTGAGGGTGGAAGCGGCATCCAGCGTGTCCGCGTGGACCCCGCTCCCCGTGTCCTCGCGGATCTCGCGCACCCGGCCGGCCAGGGCTTCGCGGGCCTGTTGAACGCTCGCAGAGGGGTGCGCGGGCACGGAGCCGGCCTTCGTCAGACGTCGTACAGGTGGTGCGGGACCGCTCGCTCCCAGACCGCTTCGAACGCGGTGGCACACAGCGCCACGGTCTGCGGGTCCGCCGTGATCTCGTCCTCGACCACCGCGCCGTCACCGGAGAAGTGGTGCACCCGAAGCAGCGCGCCGTCGAACAGCCAGAAGTCGTTGCCCGGCAGGGGGATGCCCGTGGCCCGTCGCCGGGGCAGCCAGCGGACCTCCTCACCCGCCGTGACGTTGGCGTGGGTGACGTAGTGCTCCCACCGGATGTACGCGGACACGGGCTCGGAGACGACCCGGGCCCGGCGCACGGCCACACCCCGGGCCACCGTGTCCGTGATCAACTGGTCGTAGGAGTCCCGCAGCTCCAGATGGACGGCGGAGCGCCGGCACCGCCCGAGCAGCTCGGCGAAGTCGGGCACGCCCGACGCCGCTCGCGTTCCTCCGGGGACAGCTCGGTCGGCCGGACCGCTCGTCGGGGTCCGGCGGGGCCGCCCCGCCTCCCGGCGGCCGGGGGCCCCTTGCGGTGCCGCGCTCACGTGTCCAGGGCTTTGCGGATCAGGGTGGCGAGCACGGCGGCCTCGGCCTCCTTGAGGTGTCCCAGGGCCACCCAGGAGAAGCTGGATCCCGCGAACACGTCCGGGCCACCACGGACGAGGGCGGAGATCCCGGCAGCGCGCAGCGCTTCCCGCAGATCGTTCGCCGCCGACTCCTCGGCGCTCACCCGTTCCGACTGTCCAGTCGGCTCAAGACCCGACATGTGCCACTCCCTTGACCGATGGGGTTCCGTCACCACGAAGGCAGGGGCGGCGGCAGGAACCGGGCGGAGGTGATTCCCGGTGATTCTCACAGCAGCGACCGGCGGGCCCGGGAAATCACCCGATGGGCTGACGGGCCGTAGACGGCGCTCTCCGCCAGGGCCTCCCACGCCCGGACGTGAAGCGCGACGTCTGCCGGATCGTCCAACCACATCTCCGCGTGCCAGGACTCGGTGATGACCAACGCGCCGTCGTGGATGGAGAATCCGACTCCCGCGGGCACTCTGAGATCGGCATCGAACGGCACGATCCCGAGCCGGACGTTCCCACGTGCCAGCCAGGGGGCCAGGCACTCCAGCTGGTCCGCCAGTACGGCCGGCGGGCAGAGCCGGGAGACAAGGGCGCCTTCCCACACCAGGAAGTGGAACGACCGCGACCGGTCGTTGAGAACCCTCTGGCGTTCCATGCGGGTCACCGCCGCGGCCTCGACGTCGCGGATCGACGGATGGACCCTGGTGTACCGGGTGAGGACCGCTCGCGCGTACTCGGCGGTCTGGAGCAGGCCGGGAACCAGGGTCGGGTCGAATGACCGACGGTCGCCGGTCTTCTTCCCCTGCGCGGCGTGCGCCTCCTGCACCGGCCGGACACCGCCGGCGAGTTGGCGCCGCCACGACCGGTACTGGGTCTCCACCGTCCGCAGCCGGCCCACCAGCTCGGCGGCGGCGTCGGGCCGGCCGACGGCCTCGGCCCAGGCGACCACATCGGCCCTGGTGGGCGACTGCCTGCCGTTCTCCAGCTTGCTGACCTTGGACTGGGGCCAGCCCAGCCGCACGGCCAAGGCGCGTCCGGACAACCCGCACTCGGTGCGCAGTTCACGCATCCGGGCACCAAGAGCAGACCGTGCCTGCTGATAGTCGGTGCTCACATGCCGGAAGGTACCTGAGCCCGGAACCGCGCGTAGGGCCTCGCGTGGTGCCAGGCGGCATCACGCACCTGGCAGGCACGGAGGACTTCCAGCGGGTCGGTGACCAACTCCATTCCCACGGTGCGCTCCCCCTCGAAGTGGAAGCGCGCGACCGTGCGGGAGTCGAAGAGCCAGAAGTCCGTCAGCCCGGCCAGCCCGGCCGCCTCGGCCTCCGAGCGCCACATGCACCGGATGTCCTCACCGGCCGCCACGTTGGTCCGGGCGCACGCCAGCAGGTACCGCTGCCCCTCGGTCGGCGGATCGTCCACCAGACGCACCCGCTCGAACCTCTTGCCCTTGCCGACCATGCGGCGCACGTTCTCGAACCAGGGGTGCCCGACCTCCCCGGCGCTGTCCCCCGTCCGAAGGAACTCGGCGTAGGAGGGCGTCTGCTTGTCGGAGAGGTATCCCGCCCTTGTCTCCAACCGCCACGCGGTGTGCTCGAACCCGTCGTTGATGAACTCGGTGATCCGCTGCTGCGGTACGAACTCCGGCACCGGCGTCGACTCCTTCGGAGCGAACCGCACCAGCAGTTCGCGGGGCACGACTACGAAGCCCTCATCGTCCTTCACGTGCATGAGTTGCGCCACGTCCTCGGGGTCCGTCACGGCGTACCCCTGCACGGCCACCTCGCCGGTGTCCACGTCCTCGTACAGCGTCGGGCAGTCGCCGACACCCGAGGTGCTACCGATGACACGCAGCCGCCTTGCCATAGCTGTTCCTCTCGACGGCAGACAGGAAGGTCCTCCCATGATCGGCCTCAACCGGCGCTCCGGAAGGGGTGATTCTCGATGATTCTCATGACGATCCGACGCGGGCGCGGTGACGGCCGGATGTCGGGGGTGTGAGCCGGGTGCCGGTGGCCTGTCAGCGGCGTGCCGGTGGGCCCTGGGACCTTTCCGGGGACAGGCCGGGTGCCCATCCGGCAGGCGCGCGACAGACAGGGAACCACCATGACCACCGACATCGCGATCATCGGCGCCGGACTCGGCGGGCTGACCCTGGCCCGGGTCCTGCACCTGCACGGCATCGCGGCCACCGTCTACGAGGCGGAGGCCTCGCCGGCGGCGCGTGCGCAGGGCGGGATGCTCGACATCCACGACTACAACGGGCAGCTCGCCGTCCGGGCGGCCGGCCTGACGGAGGAGTTCGAAGCCCTCGTCCTGGAGGGCCGCCAGGCGATGCGGATCCTCGACCGGGACGGGAGCGTCCTGCTCGACAAGGCCGACGACGGCACGGGCGGGCGCCCCGAGGTGCAGCGCGCCGAACTGCGGCAGATGCTGCTCGCCTCGCTCCCGGCCGGCACCGTCCGGTGGGGCCGCAAGGCCGCCGGCGTCCGCGCCCTGGGCGCCGGCCGCCACGAGGTGGCGTTCGCCGACGGCACCACCGCCGCCACCGGCCTGCTGGTCGGCGCGGACGGCGCGTGGTCACGGGTGCGGCCGCTGCTGTCCGCCGCCACCCCCCAGTACACCGGCACGTCGTGCGTCGAGACCTACCTGTTCGACGCCGACACCCGCCACCTCGCCGCCGCGAAGGCGGTCGGCGGCGGGTCGATGATGGCGCCCTCGCCGGGCGCGGAGATCTTCGCCCACCGGGAGAGCGGCGACACCCTGCACACCTACGTGATGCTCACCAGGACGCAGGAATGGTTCGCCGACATCGACTTCACCGACCCCGGTGAGGCACGCGCCCGCATCGCGGCACAGTTCGACGGCTGGGCACCGGAGCTCACCGCGCTGATCACCGACGGCGACACCGCGCCGCTCCTGCGCCCCCACTACACCCTGCCGATCGGCCACCGGTGGGACCGGGTGCCGGGGGTGACCCTGCTGGGCGACGCCGCCCACCTCGCGGCCCCCAACGGCGAGGGCGCCAACCTCGCCATGCTCGACGGCGCCGAACTCGGCCAGGCCCTGGCCGCGCACCCCGGCGACACCGAGGCCGCCCTCGCCGCGTACGAGCGGGCCATGTTCCCACGCGGCGCCGAGGCCGCCTCCGAGGGCGCGCACATGCACGAGCTCCTCAACGGCGACGACACCCCCCACGCCCTGATCGCCGCCTTCCTCGACGGCGGTCCGGCCTCCTGAACCGCCCACCGGGAAGCCGGGAAGCCGGGAAGCCGGGAGCCGGGGAGCCGGCGGCGGGCGGCGCTCAGGCGTACCGGTCGAGCAGCGCCTCCAGGTAGTCCTCCAGGCGCCGGCCCAGCAGGGCCGGCGTCAGGTCGCCGCGCCCCAGCTCCCGCCACGGCACGGCGACCTTCTCCGCGTCCGGCGCGAACGCCAGCGCGTCCAGCAGCCGCCAGTACAGGTGCGCGCCCCGGTCCGCCTCCAGCGTGCCGCCGGCCGCCAGGTAGCGGGCGGCGAAGTCCAGGCCGGTGTCCACGCCGTGCAGCAGGGCCAGGGCGGTGGAGCAGTGGGCCACGTCCAGGTCGGCCGGGCCCCAGGAGGTCTCCACCCAGTCCACGACCCCGCTGACGGCCAGCGCGGCGCCCTGCCCGGTGAACAGCACGTTGCCGGGGTGGAAGTCGCGGTGCAGGAAGCACGGCCGGTACGCGGGCACCTCGCGGCGGATCACGTCCACCGCCCGCCGCCACACCCCGGGACGCGCCGTGGCCCCGGGCACCCGCACCCGCTCCGGGGCCGTCCACGCCTCGAAGGCGCGGGGGCGCTCGCCCGGCGCCACCGCGAGCGCGTGCACGGCGGCCAGCTGACCGGCCAGCAGGTCCGCGCGGCGCTCCACGTCGCCGTCCTGCGCCACCCGCACGCCGCCCGGCAGCAGCGACATCACCAGCGACGGGTGGTCGCAGAACTCGCCCGCCGCGTCCAGGGCGTGCAGCCGCGCCGCCGGCACGCCGCCGTCCGCGAGCAGCCGCAGCCCGCGCGGCCCCGGGTCTGACGCGGGTCTGACGCGGGTCTGACGCGGGTCTGACGCGGGTCTGACGCGGGTCTGACGCGGGGTCAACTCACCGGCAACGCCCGCCGACCGCCCCCTATTCCGAGACCGGTCGAAGTTTGACAGTTTCCCGCGCACCGGGTTACGTAAGTGGCCGCACCGCACGCCGCACCGCACGCCGCACCGCCACCGGCCCGCCGCAGCAGGGGAGTTACGCCATGTCCAGGACCGTCGTCTTCGACCGCACCGGAGGGCCGGAGGTCCTGACCGTGCGAGCCGCCGCCGTACCCGTGCCCGGCCCCGGCGAACTGCTCATCCGCGTCACCGCGATCGGCCTCAACCGCGCCGAGGCCCTCTTCCGCGCCGGCACCTACCTCGACGAGCCCAGGCTGCCCGCCACCCCCGGCTACGAGGCCGCCGGCACCGTGGAAGCCCTCGGCGAGGGCGTCACCGGCTTCGCCGCCGGCGACCGGGTCGACACCGTCCCGGCCTTCTCCCAGAACGACTACGGCGTCTACCGCACCCACGCCCTCGTGCCCGCCCGCGCCGTCGTCCACCACCCGGCCGGCCTCACCGACGTCCAGGGCACGGCCGTGTGGATGCCCTACCTGACCGCCTACGGCGCCCTCGCCGAGGACGGCCACCTGCGCCCCGGCGACCACGTCCTGCTCACCGCCGCCGCCTCCGGCACCGGCCTGGCCGCCATCCGCACCGCCCGCCGCCTGGGCGCCGTCCCCATCGCCACCACCCGCACCCGCGCCAAGAAGCAGCAACTCCTGGACGCCGGCGCCGCCGACGTCGTCATCACCGGCGAGGAGGACCTGGTGGCCCGCGTGGACGCCATCACCGCCGGCACCGGCGTGCGCACCGTCTTCGACCCCGTCGCCGGCCCCGGCGTCCTCACCCTCGCCCGCACCATCGCCCCCGGCGGACGCCTGATCGTCTACGGCCGCCTCGACCCCCGCGACACCCCCCTGCCCGGCCAGGACACCTTCGCCCCCGTCACCAGCCGCTTCTACTCCATGCACGAGGTGACCCGCGACGACGAACGGCTGCGCCGCGCACAGGCCTTCGTCACCGCCGGGCTCGCGGACGGCTCCTTCACCCCCGCCGTCGACCGGGTCTTCGAGGGCCTCGACCGGATCGCCGAGGCCCACCGCTACCTGGAGGCCGGTACCCAGGTCGGCAAGATCGTCCTCACCGTCCAGAACTGACCCCGCCGGGGCCGAGCCTTCCGGAACCGGCCCGCCCCGCGGCCGCCGGCCGCGAGCGGGCCGGCCGTCAGGGCGCCGCGCGGGCCTCGGCGTCGGCGGCGGCGACCACCGCCGACAGCAGGCCCGGGAAACGGCCCTCCAACTCCTCGGCGCGCAGCGAGTTCATCTTGGTGGTGCCGACGTAGTACTGGTGCAGCAGTCCGGCCTGGCGCAGCACGTTGAAGTGGTGCGTCGAGGTGGAGCGGGAGACCGGAAGGTCAAAGGAGCCGCAGCTCAGCGCGGCGCCCGCGTGGGCCAGCCGGCGCACCACCGATCTGCGGGCAGGGTCCGCGAGTGCCTCCAACACCTGCTGGACGCTGAGGTCCTCCACACCAGGGTGCACGATCACCCGCGCCGCCACGCGTGCCCGTCCCACACCCACCACCCCTTCCCAACGCTCGACCCCCGTCCCGGTTCGGTAAAAGCCGCGCGGCGTGCGCGACTTCGCGCCTCGACGCTACTACGAGCGCGCCGTGCGCCACGCCCACCGCAACACCTCCGCAACACGCGCGCGCCCGCCCCGGCGCGCCCGCGACCCCCGCGCCCCCGCCCGCCCCCGTGCGCGCACGCGGGCGGGCGGCCCCCCGAAGCCGGGGGCCGCCCGCCACGACGACAGGCCGTCAAGCCGCGCGCGCACCGACAGGCCGTCAGGCCGCGCGCACCGCCGATCCCGCCAGGCCGCGCGCCCACCGACAGGCCGTCAGGCCGCGCGCACCGGCGGCCCGGCCGGGCGCGCCAGCCGGGCCAGGGCCAGCGGCTCGAAGATCCCCATCAGCACCGGGTCCACCGGCCGCACCGCCGCCGCAGCGGGCGCGACGGGAGCGGGGGAGCGCAGCAGCGCCAGGTAGAGCTCCTGGGTCTCGGCGGCCGGGTCGATGCCCAGCTCCTCCGCCAGCACCTGGCGCAGCTGCTGGTAACAGCGCAGCGCCTCGGCCCGGTTGCCGGCCGCGGCCAGCGCCTCCATCCGGCAGCGGTAGGCGCTCTCGCGGAACGGGGCGCGGCGCACCGCCTCGTCGGCCCAGCGCAGCGCGTGGTGCTCCTCGCCCAGCGCCGAGGCCGACAGGCTCGCCGTCTCCAGCGCGGACATCCGCAGCTCCTCCACGTGCTCGCGCACCCCGCCCGCCCACTCGCCCTCGTGGTCGGGCAGGAACGCGCCGCGCAGATTGGCGATCGCACCCGCGGCCAGCTGCTGCGCCACCGCGTAGGAGCGGGCCGCGTACGCCTCCCCGGCCTCCCCGACCGCGCTGGCGGCGGCCTCCAGGTCCACCGCCGCGTCCGCGGGCAGCCGCAGGACGTAGCGCCCGCCCTGGGCGATCAGCGGGGTGGCGCCCGGGCCCTGGCCGGGGGCGGCGACGAAGGCCCGCACCCGCGAGACCACGCTGCGCAGCGCGGAGGCCCAGGTGTCGGGCAGGCCGTCGGGCCAGATGGTGTCGGCCAGCTGGTCGCGGCTGGTGCCGGCGGAGCGCTCCAGGACCAGGCGGGCGAACGCCACCTGGGCCTGGGCGCTGGACAGGTGCTGCGGGGCGCCGTGGTCGTGCTCGATCGTCACAAGTCCTGTCAGGCGGATCAGCATGAGAATTCCCCCGATCTGCCGTACGGACTGTCTTCCCGGAAGCCGTTCAACGTGCTCCAACCCCCTTGAGCCAAAGCGGAGCCGACGGCCCGTGACGCCGGGCCGACGGCGTGGGAAACCTGGACCGGAAATTCCGCCGACCAGCCGTTCGGTTTCGGCGGATTTCGACCATACATTCGACGCATCACACGGTGTCAACACTGGTCGACAAAACATACCCACCAGCCGGTCCATGCGTCGTGGACGCAGGGTTTCTGCACGTCAGAGCGTTACCGCAGGCCGGGAACACGGCTATTGCGGACGCCTTGCGCATCCTGCCGTAGAAATGTAGTCATCCTTGAGCACCCCGCGTGAAGGCTTCGAGAAACACCACCCCACCCCCTGCGCCGGGCACCACCCGTAAAAGCCCCGGGACTATCCCGGGAGGAAACCCCAGCACCACCACCCGCCCCCGCGCCGGGAAATACCGAAAACAATCCGGAACAAGCCGACGACGAACCGCCGACCAGCCGACGGACAACCGGCGGCAAACCGACGGCAAACCGCACGGCAAAACCGCCGCGCGCCCGCCGCGCCCCGCCGAGAAGGAGACCCGCACGTGAACGCCACCGGAGCATGGGACCGCCTGGAGCCGAAGCTCGCCGCCACCCTGGACCGCGTGGCCGCGCTGGAGTCCGACCCCTCACGCCGCAACAGCTTCGTCGCCTACACCATGGAACGCGACAGCGCCTACTGCGACCTGGACGGCGAGCGCCTGCTCATGATGTCCGGCTACAGCTACCTGGGCCTGGCCGGCGACGAACGCGTGGTGGCCGCCGCCAAGGCCGCCGTCGACGTCTACGGCACCGGCAACCACGGCGTGCGCGCCCTGGCCGGCACCATCCCGCTGCACGAGGAACTGGAAGCCGAGGTCGCCCGCTTCGCCCGCCGCGAACGCGCCCAGGTCTTCGGCTCCGGCTACGCCGCCAACGTCGGCACCGTCGGCGCCCTGGTCGGCCAGGGCGACACCGTCCTGATCGACAAGTACGACCACGCCAGCATCGTCGACGGCTGCCGCCTCTCCGGCGCCACCGTCACCCGCTTCCGCCACAACGACGTCGACCACCTCGAACGCCGCCTCAAGGCCGCCTCCCCGACCGGCGTGCGCCTGGTCATCGTCGACAGCGTCTACTCCATGGACGGCGACATCGCCCCGCTGCCCGAACTGCGCGCGGTCTGCGACGCCCACGACGCCCTCCTGATGGTCGACGAGGCCCACGCCCTGGGCGTCATCGGAGAAACCGGCGGCGGCATCGAGGAGCACTTCGGCTACCGCCACCGCGTCGACATCAAACTCGGCACCCTCTCCAAGGCCATCCCCTCCATGGGCGGCTGGGTCGCCGGCAGCCACGAACTGATCGGCCACCTGCGCTACGCCGCCCGCCCGTTCCTGTTCTCCGCCGCCCTCGGCCCCGCCCAGACCGGCGCCGCCCTGGAGTCCCTGCGGATCCTGCGCCGCGAACCCGAACGCGTCACCCACATCCAGGTCCAGGCCCAGCGCCTGCGCCGGCGCCTCAACGACGCCGGCATCTCCACCATGGACTCCGCCACCGCCGTCCTGCCCGTCATCGCCGGCTCCGACGACGCCGCCTACGACTACGCCACCGCCTGCCGCAAGGCCGGCGTCATCGGCCTGCCCGTCGTCACCCCCGCCGTGCCCAACGACCTGGCCCGGCTGCGGATCGCCGTCACCGCCCGCCACACCGCCGCCGACATCGACTTCGCCGCCGACGCCTTCCTGACCGCCGCCGCCCAGACCGGCCTCATCTGACCAGGACGGCGCCACCAAGGAAGGCCCGGCCCCCAACGCCCGGAAAGGACAAGACCATGGCAGCCCGCCCCACCCGGCCCCCCATCGCCGTCACCGGCCTGGGCGTCGTCAGCCCCGCCGGCCACACCCCGGCCGCGTTCTGGCACACCGTCAGCACCGGCACCCCCACCGCCACCGCCCTCACCGACCCCGCCCTGGCCCGCCACCGGGTCCGCCTGGGCTGCCGCGTCACCGACCTGCCCGACAACGGCCCCGTCCCCGCCAAGGACGCCCGCCGCCTCGACCCCTTCGCCCACTACGGCACCCTCGCCGCCCTCGCCGCCCACCAGGACGCCGGCGCCCCCGAACCCGACCCCGGCCGCAGCGCCATCGTCGTCGGCAACGCCGTCGGCGGACGCACCACCAGCGACCGCGAATCCGCCCTCTTCACCACCGCCGGACCCCTGCGCGTCAGCCCCCTGATGCCCCTGGTCACCATGCCCAACGCCGCCGCCGCCCAGATCGCCATGCGCCTGGCCTGGACCGGCCCCGCCCTGACCATCGCCACCACCTGCGCCTCCAGCGCCGACGCCATCGGCCACGCCGCCCTCCTCCTGGAAACCGGCCGCGCCGACATCGTCATCGCCGGCGGCTGCGAAGCCACCCTCACCCCCGTCACCCTCGCCGCGTTCGGCAACCTCGGCGCCCACTCCCAGCGCAACGACGACCCCACCCGCGCCAGCCGCCCCTTCGACACCGACCGCGACGGCTTCGTCATGGGCGAAGGCGCCGGCTTCCTCGTCCTCGAACGCCTCGCCGACGCCCGCGCCCGCCACCGCACCCCCTACGCCCTCCTCGCCGGCTACGGCTCCAGCGCCGACGCCTACCACCTCTCCAACCCCCGCCCCGACGGCGCCGGCGCCGTCGCCGCCATGCGCGCCGCCCTCACCGACGCCGGCCTCACCCCCGCCGACATCGCCCACGTCAACGCCCACGGCACCTCCACCGTGCACAACGACCGCGCCGAAGCCGCCGCGCTGCGCACCGTCTTCGGCCCGCACGGCGTGCCCGTCACCTCCACCAAGGGCTCCATCGGCCACCTCATCGGCGCCGCCGGCGCCGTCGAGCTGATCGCCGCCGTGCAGGCCATGAACAGCCGCCTCGCCCCTCCCACCGCCAACCACGAGCACACCGAACAGGGCCTGGACCTCGACGTCGTCCACGGCACCGCCCGCCCCATCCGCCCCGGCGCGGCCCTGTCCAACTCGTTCGGCTTCGGCGGCCACAACTCGACCCTGGTGGTGACCCCGCTATGACCACGACCACACCCGCGACCGCGACCACACCCGCGACCACACCCGCGACCGCGACCGGGCCCGCGACGACGCCCGCCCACCGCACCGCCCGCACCCGCACCACCGTGACCGCCGACGCCCTGGCCGCCTACCGCACCGCCGCCCGCACCGGCCTGCCCCCCGCCCCGGACACCGCCGCCGCCCCCGCCCACCCCTTCGTCCTCGCCCACACCCTCGCCCAGCACACCGTCACCACCCTGACCACGGGCGATACCGGCTTCACCGGCGTGGTCCACCTCGCCCAGGAGATCCACACCCACCACCCCCTCACCGCCGGCACCCACGTCGACATCGACGTCACCGTCACCGCCGCCCGCCGCGAAGCCCGCGGCACCCGCCTGGCCCTCACCACCCACCTCACCGACGGCACCCGCACCCTGGCCCGCCTGACCACCTCCGCCCTGCTGGTCGGCGCCACCGCCATCGAACCCTTCGGCACCCTCACCCCCGCCGCCCACCCCGGCACCACCCCCGACACCGAACCCCTCACCCTCACCCACACCCTCACCCCCGCCGACGTCACCGCCTACGCCCACGCCGCCGGCGACCTCAACCCCCTGCACCTCGACGACGACGCCGCCCGCGCCGCCGGATTCCCCGCCGCCATCGCCCACGGCATGCACCTGGTCGCCCTCGCCACCGAGGAGATCACCGACCGCCACGCCGACGGCGACCCCACCCGCCTCACCGCCCTGGGCGCCCGCTTCGCCGCCCCCGCCACCCCCGGCACCCCGCTGCGCCTGACCCTGCAGCCCTACGACCGGGGCACGGTGGTGCGCTTCACCGTCGCCACCCAGGACGGCACCGCCGTCAAGGCCGGCTGGGCCGCCCTCACCCCGGCGGGGGAGTGAGACCCCGATGACCACACCCGCCGAACCCACCGCGCCCGCCGCGCCCGCCGCGCCCGCCGTGCAGGCCCCGCCGCCGCTGTCGCTGCCCGACGCGTTCACCGCCCACGCCCGCACCCGGCCCGACGCCGTCGCCCTCCTGTGGCACGAACGCGCCGTCACCTACCGCGAACTCGCCGAAACCGCCGAACGCGAACGGCTGCGCCTGCACACGCTGGACCTCGCCCCCGGCGAGCCGGTGGGCCTGCCCGCCGCCAAGTCCCCCGAGCAGATCGCCCTCGTCCTGGCCTGCCTGATCGAGCGCCGCCCCTTCCTGCTGCCCTCCCCGCAGCTGGCCCCCGCCCTGCTCGCGGCCCTGTTCGCCCAGGCCGGCGCCCGCCACCTGCTCGCCCCCCTCGGCCAGGACACCCCCGCCCTGCCCGCCCTGGCCCGCCCCGCCCCCGTGCCCACCCTCGCCGCCGGCACCTCCTTCCTGCTCACCACCTCCGGCTCCACCGACCTGCCCAAGATCGTCCCCCTCGCGCAGGCCGCCGTCGACCGCTTCACCGCCTGGGCCCACGACACCTTCGACCTCGGGCCCGGCCGCGTCGTCGTCAACTACGCCCCCCTCAACTTCGACCTGTGCCTGCTGGACGTGTGGGCCACCCTCGCCGCCGGCGGCACCGTCCTGCTCATCGACCCCGCCCACGCGCTCAACGCCCGCCACCTGCTCGCCCAGCTCACCCGCCACCGCCCGCACGTCCTCCAGGCCGTCCCCCTCGCCTACGCCCTCCTCGCCCAGGCCGCCGCCCAGACGGCAGGCCCGGCGGTGCTGGACAGCGTCGAGCACGCCGCGTTCACCGGCGACGCCATCGACGCCCGCACCCTGGCCGCACTGCCCGCCCTGCTGCCCGGCGCCGCGCTCTACAACATCTACGGCTGCACCGAGACCAACGACAGCTTCCTGCACCGCCTGGACCGCCTGGACGCCACCGCCGCCCTGCCGGTGCCCATCGGCACCCCCCTGCCCGGGGTGCGCACCCTGCTCGCCGCCCCCGACGGCACCCCCGTCACCGGCCCCGGCCGCGGCGAACTGTACGTCTCCACACCCTTCCAGGCCGCCGGCTACCTGGACCGCTCCCGCGACGCCGGCCGCTTCACCACCCAGCCCGAGGGCGCCGGGCCCGGACGGCGCTGGTTCCGCACCGGGGACCTGGCCGTCCGCGACGAACACGGCCGCCTGCACCTGACCGGACGCGCCGACTTCCAGGTCAAGGTCCGCGGCGTCGCCGTCAACACCGCCGAGGTCGAACGCGTCCTGCTCGCCCACCCCGAGGTCCGCGAGGCCGCCGTCGCCGCAGCCCCGGACCCGCTGACCGGCAAACGCCTGCACGCCGCCGTCCAGCGCGCCGCCGGCTCCGCCCTCAACAGCCTCACCCTGCGCGAGCACCTGGCCCGCAACCTGCCGCGCGCCGCCGTGCCCGAACGCCTGGCCATCCACGACGCCCCGCTGCCCAAGACCGCCACCGGCAAGGTCGACCGCAAGGCCGTCCTGCCCACCGCCTGACCACACCACCACACCCACCAAACCCCAATACACCCAAGGGAGTTGCGAGCCATGAGCAACATCGCCCAGATCAAGCGGTTCCTCATCGAGGAGTTCCTGCCCGACGTCACCCCCGAGCAACTCGCCGACGACCACGACCTGCTCTCCGACGGCGTCATCGACAGCCTGGGCGTCCTCAAGCTCATCGCCTGGGTCGAGGACCACTTCGCCCTGCCCGTCGACGACACCGACCTCGACCCCAACAACTTCCGCTCCGTCACCGCCATCGACGCCTTCATCACCCAGCGCCGCGCCGTCCCGGCCAGCGCCGTGGCAGGCGGCTGACCCGTGCACCCGGCCCTCACCGCCCTGCTCGCCGGGCACGACGTCGACCTGGACACCTGGCGCTCGTGGTGGGACCAGCTGGAGCAGCGCACCCCGGGCCCGGCCCGCGACAGCGACCGGGCCCAGGCCGCGGCACTGCTGGCCGCCCTCACCACCCGCCTGCCCGCCCCCGACACCCTCGCCGCCTTCACCACCTCCCTGACCGAACGCAGCCCCCACCCCGGCCCCGCCCACCCCGCCAGCGTCAACATCGTCGGCACCGGCGGCGGCCCGGCCACCTTCAACCTCTCCACCGCCGCCGCCCTGACCGCCGCCGCCATCGGCGTGCCCGTCGTCAAGACCGGCTCCCGCGCCTACACCAGCAGCGCCGGCTCCATCGACCTGCTGGAGCGCCTGGGCATCACCCTCACCTCCTCCCACACCGCCACCGCCGACCACCTCGCCCGCCACGGCATCGCCTTCGCCGGCCCCCACGTCTACCCGCCCGCCCTCACCCGCCTGGCCCGCCTCCTGTTCCCACTCACCCTCAAACCCTTCGGACGCCTCCTCAACACCCTCGGCCCGCTGCTCGCCACCGTGCCCGTCACCGCCCAGCTCACCGGCGCCAGCGCCGCCACCGACCTGCCCGCCCTGCGCCACCTCGCCCCCCGCACCCCCGGACGCGCCGTGTGGCTGGCCACCAACACCGCCGGCGCCGACGAACTCCTGCCCTTCGCCGACAACACCCTGCACACCCCCGACACCACCATCCACCTGCCCGCCGGCTCCATCGCCCCCGCCGACGGCACCCTGGCCGACCTCGCCCCCCACCCCGAGGACCTCACCGGCCACTTCCTGCAAGCCCTCGCCGGCCGCGCCGGCCCCACCGCCACCCACACCATCGCCCTCAACGCCGCCGCCCTCGCCCTCGCCTCGGGCCGCCACACCCACTGGCACACCGCCCACACCGCCGCCCTGGACGCCCTGGCCGACGGCGCCCCCCGCGCCCTGGCCACCCGCCTGCGCACCGACCACAAGGCCCCCGCCCATGCCTGACACCACGTTCTTCGCCGCCCGCGCCGACGGCCGCCCGCACCTGGCCCTGTTCCTCAACGCCGGAGACCCGCCCGCCCGCCTGACCGACCTGGCCCTCGTCCTGGACGAGGAAGGCGTCGACGTCCTCGAACTCGCCGTCCCCTTCCCCAACTCGCCCACCGACGGCCCCGTCATCCGCCGCTCCGCCGACCGGGCCCTGGCCGCCGGCACCACCCTGGACACCGTCCTGGACGAACTCGCCACCCTGCGGCCCCAGTTGAAGAACCTGAAGATCGCACTGCTCGCCGACTGGAGCCACAGCCTGCGCGCCGCCGACCCCGCCACCTGCGCCCGCGCCATCGCCCGGGCCGGCGCCGACGCCCTGCTCGTCCACGCCCTGCCGCCCCGCCTGCGCCCCGCCTGGCGCCAGGCCCTGCGCGAGGCGGCCCTGCCGCAGGTCGCCACCTGCTACCCGACCTCCACCCCCGAGGTCCTCACCGCCGCCGCCCGCGACGCCCACGGCGCCTACGTCTACCTCGTCGCCCACTACGGCCGCTCCGGCACCACCCCCGCGCAAGGCCACCACACCCTGGCCGCCACCGTCGCCGCCCTGCGCGCCGCCGCCCCCGCCACCCCGGTCGCCATCGGCTTCGGCGTCAAAAGCGCCGCCGACCTGGACGCGGTCGCCGCCGCCGGAGCCGACGCCGCGATCGTCGGCTCCGCCGCCGTCGCCCGCATCGAGACCGCCCTCACCGAGGGCCGCGACGCCGCACAGGCGCTGCGCGCCCTCCTCCACGACCTCCGCCCGCCCGGGCCACCCCAGCCCGCCACGGCCGGACGCACCACCAGCACCAGCACCACCGGCACGCGCACCACCCCCGGCACCACCACCCCCGCCCGCTGACACGAAAGGCAGAACCAGCATGCTGATCCGCGACATTGACGACGTCCAGACCGTCGAGTGGGGCAACGGCCTGTCCCGCCGCTTCCTGGTGGCCGGCGACAACCTCGGCTACACCCTCACCGACACCATCGTCAACGCCGGTACCAAGTCCCGCCTGGAGTACCGCAACCACCTGGAGGCGTGCTACTGCATCGCCGGCTCCGGCGAGGTCATCGCCATGGACGGCACCTCCCACCCCATCACCCCCGGCCGCCTCTACGCCCTCGACCAGCACGACGCCCACTACCTGGTCGCCAGCCCCCACGAGGACCTGCGCCTGGTCTGCGTCTTCTCCCCGGCCCTGCGCGGCGACGAGGTCCACCAGCTCGACGCCTCCTCCTCCTCCGCCTACTAGGCGAAGACCCTCCCCTTCGAGTCACGCGCCGGCGCCCCGCGCGTCGGCCTGCCACCCCGGGCCCCGCACGCGGGCCCGGGAGGAAGGCGGCACGTCCATGATCCGCTGGAACGCCGACCAGCACGCCCTGCGCGAGGGCCTGGCCCGCTTCGGCGACGACCTGAGCGCCGGCCACATCGAAGGCGACGAACAGGCCGCCTTCTCCCCCGACAAGTGGCGCCTCGTCCAGAAGACCGGCATCCTGTCCCTGCCCTTCGAGGAACGCTACGGCGGGCTGGGCCAGTCCCTGCTCACCACCATGTACGTCCTGGAGGGCCTGGGCCAGACCTGCCGCGACGGCGGCCTCAACTTCTCCGTCACCACCTCCCTCGCCTCCACCGGCGTCCCCCTCCAGGCCTTCGGCTCACCCGCCCTCAAAGAGGCCTACCTGCCGCGCATCGCCTCCGGCGAGGCCATCGGCGCCCACGCCATCACCGAGTCCGAGGGCGGCTCGGACGCCATGCAGATGCGCACCCGCGCGATCCGCGACGGCGACCACTTCGTCCTCAACGGCGCCAAGACCTTCGTCAGCAACGGCCCCGTCGCCGACGTCATCGTCGTCTACGCCCGCACCCACCCCCAGGGCGGGGCGCTCGGCGTCACCGCGTTCCTCCTGGACCGCGACATGCCCGGCATCAGCACCGGAAACCCCATCAAGAAGATGGGCCTGCGCACCTCGCCGCTGTCCGAGGTCTACCTCGACGACGTCAAGGTGCCCGCCTCCCGGGTCCTGGGCCGCGTCGGCGGCGGCTTCCTCGTCCTGGACCACGTCATGAAACGCGAGATCCTCTACTCCTTCATCGTCAACACCGGCGAGATGCAGCACCGCCTGGCCCGCTGCCTCGACTACGCCAAGACCCGCATGTCCTTCGGCAAGCCCATCGGCTCCTACCAGTCGGTCGCCAACAAGATCGTCGACACCAAGATCCGCCTGGAGACCGCCCGCAAGTGGCTCTACGACACGGCCCAGCGCCTGGAGGCCGGCGAGAACGTCACCGTCGACATGGCGATCGCCAAACTCCTCACCAGCGAATCCAACCTCGCCACCTCGCTGGCCGCCGTCCAGGTCTTCGGCGGCAACGGCTACATGTCCGAGTACGGGCTGGAGAAGGACGTGCGCAACGCCGTCGCCGGCACCATCTACTCCGGCAGCAACGAGATCCAGTACAACCGCATCGCCGCCATGCTCGGACTCGGCAAATGACCGCCCCCGCCCCGCCCCGCCCGCTGCCGCCCGCGCGGCCCCGCCACCTCAAGGTGTGCGGGGCCCGCACCCGCGCCGACCTCACCCTCCTCGCCGAATCCGGCCCCACCCTGGTGGGCCTGTGGCACGGCGTGCCCGGCGGCCCCGCCGAACTCTCCGAACAGCACCTCGCCCACCTCGCCGCCACCGCCATCCGCCTGGGCCTGGAACCCGTCCTGGTCACCTTCCTCGACGACGCCGACCAACTCGCCCGCCTCGCCCGCGCCACCGGCATCCGCTGGATCCAGCTCCACGCCTACCAGAGCCCCGCCCTCGTCACCGAACTGCGCCACCGCCTGCCCTACGCCGTCCTCGTCAAAGTCCTCCACCTCTCCCGCGGCCGCTGCCTGGAACGCCCCTTCATCGGCGCCTTCGAACGCGCCGGCTGCGACCTGTTCCTGCTGGACACCGTCACCGACGACGGCCGCGTCGGCTCCACCGGCCACCCCCTGGCCCCCGCCGACGTCCACACCCTGCTGCCCCGCCTCACCATCCCCTTCCTCCTCGCCGGCGGCCTGAACGCCGCCAACCGCGACACCTACCGCACCGTCACCGACCACCCCCTGTACGCCGGCGCCGACATCGACACCGCCGCCCGCAACCGGGCCGGCGACTTCACCCACGAAGCCGTCACCGCCCTCGCCCACGCCTGGCACCCCCGCCCCAAGGAGGCCTACGTATGAGCGCCCCGCGGTTCCTCGACGCCCTGCTGGCCGCGAGCCGCCCCCTGATCATGGAGGTCAAACTCCGCGACCCGCACGGCACCGACCTGCTGGGCCCGCGCACCGTCACCGACCTCGTCACCCGCTACGAACAGGCCGGCGCGCCCTGCCTGTCCGTGGTCACCGGCCGCTGGTTCGGCGGCACCCCCCGCCTGCTGCGCGAGGTCACCGCCGCCACCGACCTGCCCGTCCTCCAGAAGGACTTCCTCACCCGCCCCGCCCAACTGGAGGCCGCCGCCGCCCTCGGCGCCTCCGCCGTCCTGCTCACCGCCGCCCTGCTGCCCGCCACCTCCCTGCACCGCCTGGTCACCACCGCCCTCGCCCTGGGCCTGACCCCGTTCGTCGAGATCACCGGCGAACACGAACTCGCCCACCTGCCCCAGCCCGAACACTGCGTCATCGCCGTCAACAACAAGGACATCCGCACCCGCGAACGCGACCGCGGCGACCTCGGACGCAGCCTGCGCCTGCTGCCCGCCCTGCACGCCACCGGCACCCGCGCCCCCGTCTCCGCCTCCGCCATCACCGAACCCGCCGACGCCGCCCGCCTCCTGGACGCCGGCTACGCCGGACTGCTCATCGGCACCACCCTGATGCGCCAGAGCGACCTCACCGGCTGGCTCACCGACCTCGACACCGCCCGCGCCGGAGCCGCTGACAGGGCCGCCACCACCGCCCGCGCCGGAGCCGTCCGCGCCGGGGCCGCCCTATGAACCCCCGCCCGAACCCGCGGCCCAACCCCCGGCTCGCCACCCGCTCCCTCGTCCTGGACGCCGGCGGCATCCCCGTCTCCGCGCTCGTCGCCGAACCCCAGGACCGCGCCCCCAAAGCCGTCCTCCTCGCCATCCACGGCCGCGGCATGCGCGCCGCCTACTTCGCCGGCCCCGCCCACCCCGACACCAGCCTGCTCACCCTGGCCGCCGACCTCGGCTACACCGTCCTGGCCCTGGACCGCCCCGGCCACGGCGCCTCCGCCCACCGCCTGCCCGACGGCCAGCTCATCGCCGACCAGGCCGCCACCCTGCACGCCGCCCTCACCGACTACGCCCGCGCCCACCCCGTCGGCGCAGGCGTCCAACTCCTCGCCCACTCCTTCGGCGGCAAGATCGCCCTCCACCTCGCCGCCCACTGGCCCGCCGACCCCCGCCTGCCCCTGCTCGGCGCCGACATCTCCGGCCTCGCCCAGCACTACGCCCCCGGCGCGTGGGAGCGGCCCGACGACCTCGCCGGCGGCGGCCGCCTCAACTGGGGCCCCCTCAACCTCTACCCGCCCGGCACCTTCCACGCCGCCCGCACCCTGCTCACCCCCGTCCCCGCCCTCGAATCCCGCGAACTGGCCACCTGGCCCGCCCGCTACAGCGCCCTGGCCGCCCGCGTACGCGTGCCCGTGCGCCTCACCCTCGCCGACCACGAGGCCTGGTGGCGCCTGGAGCCCTCCCACCGCACCGCCCTCACCGCCGCCTTCCCCCCGGGCCTGGCCCACCTCGTCACCGCCCACCGCGCCGGCCACAACCTCTCCCTGGGCCACGCCGCCCGCCCCTACCACCTGCGCGCCCTCGCCTTCACCGACGAGTGCCTCACCCGCCCCCGGCCCCAGCCCGCCGCTGCCGCCCCCGAGCCGCTCCTGGCCGCCGCCGGCTGACCGGGCGGGACGTCGACGACTTCCTCGGCCAGATGCCCCCCGGCAGCCTCCCCGCCGCCTCCCCGGGCCCGCAGACGGGTGTCGGCACGTCCGCGTCGGTGCAGGTGCAGGTGCAGGTGCAGGTCACCGGCAACGGCCCCGGGCGGAATCGGGAGCGCGCCTCACACCGCATACCGAGCACAGGCGCGGGTCACTGCCACACGAGCAGCGCTTCGAGCTCCGGAAGCCGGCCGAACAGGTCGGGGAGGCCGCGCACGCCGTTGCGCACGGACTCGTGGGAGAGCGCGAGGTCAGGACCGGTGCTCGCCTCGACACCGGCGAGGCACCGCAGAATGTTCCACCTCGTGTGCCCCAGCCAGCCGCCGATCATGAACACGAACCAGCTCGGACCTGGCGGCGGCAGCGTGCCGCCCCCCGCGACATAGCCGTCGAGGACCGAGCGGAAGACGGCGGGCTCGATGTGGTCGAAGCCCGGTCCCTTCGCGAGGCTGAGCGCGGTCGAGCCGAGCTCGCCGGACAGGTCGAGCGTTCCCGAGAGCTCCCAGTCGAGCACCACCGGCCGGCCCTCCCGGGCGAGCAGGTTCCACGGTTGGATGTCCCTATGGGTCAGCACGACGGGGCCCGGCCGTTCGCAGGTGTCGACGAAGTGGGCGATCGCGAGGAACGTCTCGACGTGAGAGGCGAGTTCGTCGGCCCAGGGCTGTCCGGTCGCCGCCGCCCGCGCGGCGAGCTCGGGCCAGTCCCGTGACGTCGGTTCCTCGACCGACGCGTGGGTCCACGCGACGTCGAGCGCGTGGACGCGCGCGAGGATCCCGCCGATCTCGAACGCGTACGCCGCCGACACCGGCGCTTCCGGCACCTTCTCTCCCTCGACCCATCGGTGAACGAGCGTGTGGTGGCCGGCCGAGATCGGCTCCGGCATCGGGATGCCGGCGGCGAAGGCCGCCCGCTCAAACCTGAACACGTCCTCGGCGCGATAGGCCCAGCGGCGGTCGGCGAGGTTCAACTCCTTGACCGCGAACGACCCTTGGTCGGTGTCGAGCCGGTACATCCGGTTGGCGAACCCGCCGTGGACGCGGATCATCGGCCCGATCGGCACGCCGAGATGCGAAAGGTTCACCCACGCATGCTAGTGCAGCGCCGCGTTGATCCTTCGGGGGTTCATGCGGCTTTGAGCGGGGAGCCGTCGTAGGTCCAGCGGTCGGGCTTGGCGGCGTGTTCGTCGTAGTCCAGGACGAAGTCGTCGATGCGTTCGGTCGGTTCCTCGCGGGAGGTGAACTGGCCGTGGCGCAGCAGGCGTCTGGTCAGTGCCATCGTCCCACCCCGAGATGGCCCCGCCGCCCCGGGTCGGGGCGGCGGGGCCGGGAGTTGCTGCTACCGGGCGTCGAACTCGCCGGTGCGGACGGCGGTGACGAAGGCCTGCCAGGCGGGGGAGGGGAAGAGGAGGGCCGGGCCGAAAGGGTCTTTGGAGTCGCGGACCGGCATCACGCCGGTAAATCCGTCAGCGACCTCCACGCAGGTTCCTCCATTGCCGCCGCTGTACGAACTCTTTCGCCAGCGAGCGTCAGTCAGATTGACGTCCATTCCAGATCCCTCCGTACCACGCGGATCATCGAAAGTGAGTCGGCCTGGTTCAGGGCCTCGACCACAAGGCGATCGTAGCTCCTGGCCAGCGCCGAAACTGACTGGATATCCCGTTCGATGTAACCGCGTTGCTCGATCTCGCCGTAGCTGAGAATTTTGCGGTTCGGCATGGTAAGGAGTTGCACCACGCGAGTGAACGGCCGGTTCTCGCCCAGAGAGTACGGCGCCACCTGAATGACCACGTTGGGCCGATCAGCCAACTGTTCAAGGTGGAGCAGTTGCTCGATCATGACGTCCCGGCCGCCGACGAGTCGCCTCAGGCAGCTCTCGTCCAGCACCGCGTGCAGGACCGGAGGTGGAGTCCGTTCCAGGATGTGCTGTCGGGCAAGCCGGAAGTTGATACGTTCATCGGCCTGTTCTGGGAGTGCGGCGCCCTGCCTCACATATCCCGACTCAATCGCGGTTGCGTACGCGGGAGTCTGTAGGAGTCCAGGGATGACGTTGATCTCGAAGAGCTTGATCTGCTCCGCGCGGGCCTCGTAGTTGGCGTACTCCGGGAAGCCCTCCAACAACGTCGTGTGCTTGAGCTGCCAGTACATCAGTACGAGCGTGCCGCCGGTCTTGAGCTCCTGGTCGGCCAGCTCCGCCAGCTGCAGGCTCGGCGGCCGGTGCGCAAGTTCGACGTAGGACAGGTGCGATGCGGTGCACCCGACCTTCTTCGCCAGCTGGACCTGGGTGAGCCCAACTGCTTCGCGTGACCTGCGGAGTTGAACTCCGAAGGCGGCCCACGGGGACGAGGTCGGGTCGATGCTCTTCTTGTTCATGGAACTTCCCCAACTCACGGCTGCTCTGACAGCAAGTCGTATATCGCTTCCGATGCTAGGTGGTGCGGGGCCACCATGTGCACAGAACGTGAAACACTGATTGCGGAAGGTTATTCCCATGGCTGATGCCCAAGTCCCCCGCCTCCACGGCTACGGCGTGCGCTGGGACACCGGGGCCCGCCTCTACCGGGTCCGGCACGAGCTCACCGGGGATTGGCTGCGCCAACCGGACGGTGAGCTCAGCGGGTTCGGTTCCTTCTCCGACGCCTGGGGTGCCTGGCGCGTCTTCGAGGTCCACAAGCGGCCGGGGGAGTGAGCGTGTCCTCGATGCTCTCCCGCGCGACCGCCGACCAGCGGCGCCAGGCGGCCGACGTCCTCGACGACCTGACCACCGTCCTCGCCCTGGGCGGCGTCACGTTGCCGTCCGTCGAAGTCGACTGGGAGCACGGCCGCAGGACGGGCTGCTACCTGATCAGCCTCGGCTGCGCCCGCCCGTCCGAACTCCTGCGGGTCGTCGACCTGCTCCGCAAGGGGCTGCGCTACGAGCGCCTGGCGCATGACGACTGAACTCCTCGCCCGCCTGCTCTGGTGGGCCGGCTTCTCCCTCCTGCTCCTCGCCGCCCTCAGAAGGTGAACCGCCCGATGCGTGACCCCCGCTTGCTCGCCAAGCCGCCGGTGTGCCGGCTCGGCTGCCTCGTCCTCGTGCGCAACCCGCGCGGCGACATCCTCCTCGTCGACCCGGACTACATGGACGGCCTGATCCTGCCCGGCGGCGCCGCCCAGCCCAACGAGCCCCCGCACCTCGCCGCCGCCCGGAACCTGCGTGCCGAGACCGGGCTCAACCTGCGTCTCGCCGACGTCCTCGCGGTCGACTTCACCCCGGCCGACCGCCACCTGGAGCGCCTCAACCTGGTCTTCGACGGCGGCACCGTGCGCGACGACGTCCGCCTCACCGTCCCGCCGCAGCACCGCAGCGGCCTGTTCGGCGCCCGCTTCGTCCCCGTCCGCCGGCTCCCCGACGTCATGGCGCCCTCCCAGGCCGCCCGCGTCAGCGAGGCGTTGGCGGGCCGCGCGCTGCCCGTCCTCCTCCACGGACAGCGCGCGACCTGAGGGCCGCCGTCCCGGCGCATCCGAGTCGGCGACCGACGCGCGCGGTGAACCCGTCCCGACCGGCCGGGACGGCTCACCGCGCGCCGGCGGCCTCCAGGATCGCGGACAGCCGCGCCAGGCATTCGCCGACGAAACCGGGATAGGTGCCCCAGTAGTACGACAGCCCGCCGACCCCGACGCCGACCGCCCACGCCCGGGCCCGCAGCCACGTCACGTCGTCGAGGCCGAGGGCGTCCCAGTACGCCTGGCGGGCCGGGGACGGAAGGTCCCACACCGTGGCGTGCTCGGCGTCGGGAAAGCCGACCGACAGGCATCCGAAGTCGATGACCGCGTGCAGCCCGCCCTGCCGGACCAGCAGGTTGGAGGGTTTCAGGTCGCCGTGCAGCCACACCTGGCGCCCGGACGGCCCGGGCAGGGCGAGCGCGCTGCGCCACAGGTGCAGCAGGTGCTCGATGTCGAGGTCCAGGCCCGGGATCGTCCGGCACTTCTCGAAGCATGCGGTGATCGACTCGTCGCTGTCGCGCAGGTCGCCCCCGCGGTACCAGTGGAGCGCGCCGCGGCGGACGGCCCCCATGAGCGGGACGCAGTGCAGGCCCTTGACGACCGCCGCCAGGTCGGCCCCGAAGGCGGGCCAGTCGGTGACCGACCCCGGGCCGGGCTCCTCGCCGTCGATCCAGCGGTACACCGACCAGGCGAGCGGGAACACGGCGCTCGGGGCCCCGGCGTGCACCGGCTCCGGGACGCGGCACGGAAGGTGCGGTGCCAGCCGCGGCAGCCAGGTCAACTCCTTGCGCACGGAGTCCGCGCTCTGCGCCGTGCGCGGCAGCCGCACGAGCAGGTCGTCGCCGAGCCGGTACATCGTGTTGTCCGTGCCCGAGCCGGCCGGCGAGATGGACAGGTCGGCCCATTGCGGCCGCTGCTCCCGGAGCAGGGAGCGGACGACCGCCTGGTCCGCGAAGACCTCGTTCTCGTGAAGCGCCACGGTGAGAGCCTTCACGCCGGGCGCCACCGCCGCCAGCGATTTTCCCCGGGGGGCGCGCGCGGAGCCGGGCGCCGACCCGGCTCCGCGCGCAGGGGGGCCGCGGCTCAGGCGGCGGTCAGGCGGGCGGTCCTGCGGTGTTCCGTCATGCCGGAGACCAGCTGGTCGCGGATGCGGGCGGGGACCTGGGGGGCGAAGCGGGCCAGGTAGTGGGCCAGGTGGGCCTCGTCGTCGACGAGGAAGGGCAGGTCGAAGACGAGGAGCTTGCGCACCGCCAGCAGCGGCACGGGCGCGCGCAGCGGCCTGAAGGAGCGGTTCCACAGGCCCCCCTCCTCGCAGACGGGGTGGAACTGGCCGATCATCAGGCCCTGTTCGACGAACTCGTCCTTGGCCTTGCGCTGCGCCTCGTCCAGCGCGGTGGAGTCGGCCCGGTCCAGGCCCGGCAGCACCAGCAGCACGGTCAGCAGCTCCCGGTCCGACTCCTCCGCCAGGCCGGCCAGCAGCCGGTCGTACCAGGCGCGCAGCTCGCCGACCAGCGCGGGCAGGTCGCCGTCCGCGCCGGTGTCGGCGACGGCGACGTGGAACAGGCCGCGGCGCAGCGAGGGCTGGGTGTAGGGGCAGACGGGGCCGCTGCGCCCGAGGTCGGGGTGGGCGGTGGTGAGGAAGCGCCGGCTCCAGTCGAGGATCTCGGCGGCCTCGGGGTGGTGGTCGGCGGCGCCGGCGTCGATCTGCTCGGCGGAGTAGACGCGCAGCGCGGTGTCGATGCGCAGCGCGGTGTCGATGTCGAGGGTGTGGGTGGTCATCGGGGGCCCCGCCACACGGGGGTCAGGCGGGGGCCGCCGGCGGGCAGGGCGATGGCCTCGCCGAAGCGGGTGAAGCCGCCGGCGCCGCAGACCCGGGCGCCGCCGGGGGAGCTGGTCTCGGCGTAGGCGGCCTGGCCGTCGTGGTCGACGCGGGCCAGGAAGGCGCGCAGGAGGGCGGTGCCGGTGCCGGTGTGGCGGGCGTCGGGGTGGGCGCCGACGAACGCCAGGTAGTGGTGGGGGCGGTGGCGCGGGTGGCGGCGGGCCTGGAGGCGGGTGATGGCGGCCAGGCGGCGGGCGGATTCGGGGTGGGTGTCGGCGTCGACGGCCGCGTCCAGGGCGCGGGCGGTCGCCTGGTCCTGCCCCCCGGGGTGCTCCCACACGCCGGGGGGCAGGAAGAGCAGCGCGCCGACGGGGGCGGCGTCGTCGGGGTGCTGGGCGGTCAGGGCGCCGCCGTGGGCCAGGCACTGGTCGACGTGGACGCGGAAGAAGGCGGGCAGGATGCGGGCGCGGTGGGCGTCGTCGGGGAAGGCCCAGCGGGTGAGCGGGTCGTCGTGGAAGGCGGCGGCGAGCACCCGGGCGAGGGCGGGGGCCTCCTCGGGTCGGGCGGGGCGGACCGCGGGGGCCGCGAGGGCGGCGCCCGGCGGGACGGTGGCGGTGGTCAACGGACACTCCTCGGCAGACAGGCGGCGGGGCGGCGGGGCGGCAGGGCGGTCGTACGGGGGGGCGCTCGTACGGGGGCGGCGGGCCTCAGGGCCGGGCGGTGGCGAGCGCGGTCAGGCGCGCGTGCAGGGCGGGCAGGTGGTCCTCGGCCTCGGGCTTGATCAGGACGCTGCGCAGCACCGAGGCCCCGTCGGCGTCCGCCGCGGCCGCCGGGTGGCGGCGGGTGAAGTCGGCGGCGTCCACCCGCAGCAGGCTCAGGTAGAGCGGGTCCTGCTCGTCGGCCATGCCCTGGCGCAGCACGTGCCGGCTGGCGGCGTCGACGGCGGACATCGGCGCCCCACCCGGGGTGGGGTGGTAGGTGACGATGTCCAGTTGCGGGCGCTGGTGGAGGGTCAGGTGCGGGCTGTCCTCGATCAGATCCGCCCAGGCCAGGGCCGCGCGCCGCCCGCCGGCCAGGACGGCGCCCAGGCCCTGGGGGGTGAGCGGCAGCAGTTGCAGGGTCAGCCACAGGGCGGCGGCCGCGGCGCCGGCGCGCGAGCATTCCAGGCTGATCTCGCCCAGGTGCAGTTCGGCGTCGGTGAAGTAGGTGTAGGGGGAGTCGTGGGCGAAGTGGCGGCCGATGTCGGGGTCGGCGAACAGCACCGCGCCGCAGCCGTAGGGCTGGAGGCCGTGCTTGTGCGGGTCGACGGTGACGGAGTCGCAGCCGGCGATGGCCCGCCACGGCGCCGGGTCCAGCCCGAGGGCGGCGGCCTGGGCGTCGTCGGTGGCCAGCAGGGCGAAGAACCCGCCGTAGGCGGCGTCCACGTGCACCCGCACCCCGTGGCGGCGGGCCAGTGCCAGCACCTCGTGCACCGGGTCGACGGCGCCGAGCCCGGTGGTGCCGGCGGTGACGACCACCGTGCCGACGCGGCCGGTGGCGAGCAGGGCGGCCAGCGCGTCGACGTCCATGCGCCCGTCCGCGTCGCAGGCCACCGCGTGGCCCTCGACCCCCAGGACGTGGCACATGCGGCTGTGCGTGTAGTGGGCCTGCGCGCTGTAGGCGACGCCGAGCCCGGGGTGGCTCTGGCGGGCCACGTACAGGGCTTCCAGGTTGGCGATGGTGCCGCTGCTGGTGAGGTGGCCCACGTGGCGGGGCAGGCCGAACATGGCGGCGAGCTGGGCGACGCACTCGCGTTCCATGTCGTTGGTGGCGGGCCCGCCCTCGTAGGCGTGGTTGTTGGGGTTGAAGCGCATCGCCGTCAGGTAGCCGACGACGGCGGCCGGGTGCGGCGGCTTGACCATCTGCCCGGCGTAACGGGGGTGGAAGAACGGGTAGTTGTGCTCCAGGCGCTTGGCGAAGCGCTCGAACGCGGCGGCGAAGTCCGCGTCGTCCACCTGGTGCGAGGGATGCGGGCTGTACGGCCCGAACCGCTCTCCCCACTGCTCGGCGACCTCGGCCGCCCTCGGCAGCCAGTACCGCAGGTCCACGCTCCGGCCCTTCCCTTCGAGGGATCCTCCAGTGTTCTGCGAGCCACGGTGACCGCCCGCCGCAAGCGGCCCGCAACACCCGCAGCTCACCGCGCGCCCCGCCCGCAACCCGCCCCGCGCGGTCCACCGGGCCTCAGCCGGACCCCAACCCGGCGCAAGGATCCGCTGCTGCAATCACCCCCGGAACCCGCCCCCGCCCCACCCGCCGGGGCCGCACGGGCACACCGCCACACCGGGCCGGCAGCAGGAGGACGCGCGATGGTGACCAGACGCAGGATGATCGGCGCCGCCCTGGCGACCGGGGGAGGGGTCCTGCTCATGCGCACCACCCTGCGCCCGGCCGCCTCCGTCGAGACCGCCGCCGAGGCCGCCCACACCCACCCGGGCCCCGCCGCCTCCGCCGCCGAGGCCGACCCGGGCCCCGACGCCGGCCCCACCCTGGCACCGAAGTTCACCGCCGCGATGCCCCTGCCCCCGGTGCTCGCCCCCGTCTCCACCGACGGCGCCGCCGACACCTACGCCGTCACCATGCTCAAGGCCTACGCCCGCATCCTGCCCGGGCACCGCACCGACGTCCTCACCTACAACGGCGCCTTCCCCGGCCCCGTCATCCGCGCCCGCTCCGGACGCCCGGTCGTGGTGCGCCAGACCAACCTGCTGGACGACCCCGTCTCCGTCCACCTGCACGGCGCCCGCGTCCCCGTCGCCTCCGACGGCGGCCCCATGAACCTCCTGGACACCGGCGCCACCCGCACCTACACCTACCCCAACGACCAGCCCCACGCGAGCCTGTGGTTCCACGACCACGCCCACCACCTGGAGTCCGAGCACGTCTACCGGGGCCTGGCCGGCACCTACCTGATCACCGACGCCACCGAAGCCGCCCTGCCGCTGCCCGCCGGCCGCTACGACCTGCCCATCGCCCTGCGCGACGCCCGCTTCGACCCCCAGGGCCGCCTCGTCTACCGCATGGACGACCCCCTCAACCGCACCACCATCCTCGCCAACGGCCGCCCCTGGCCCAAGGTCGAGGTCGCCGCCCGCAAGTACCGGCTGCGCCTGCTCAACTCCTCCAACCTGCGCTTCTTCTCCCTGCGCCTGGCCGACGGCGGCCCCCTCACCCAGATCGGCTCCGACGGCGGCCTGCTGGAACGCCCCCACGTCACCGACACCGTCGACCTCTCCCCCGGGGAGCGCGCCGACGTCGTCGTCGACTTCTCCCGCTACCCCGTCGGCTCCAGCATCGTCCTCACCAACTCCATGCCCCCCGGCCCCGCCGAACACGTCGGCCAGGTCCTGCGCTTCGACATCACCCGCGCCGCCGACGACCCCAGCCGCGTCCCCGCCCAGCTGCGCACCCTGCCCGCCCTGGGCGCGGCGGCCCGCGAGCGCACCGTGGTCCTGGAGTACCAGGAGAAGCCCGGCGCCGCCCCGCTCGGACTGATCGATGGCAAGGTGTACGACCCGGCGCGGGTGGACGCCTCGGTGGCGTTCGGCACCTCGGAGATCTGGACGGTCGTCAACGCCAACAAGGACGTCCCGCACAACTTCCACCTGCACCTGGTGCAGTTCCGGGTGCTGGCGCGCAACGGCGCCGCGCCCGGCCCGGCGGAGTCCGGTCTGAAGGACACCGTGCGCCTGCTGCCGGGGGAGAGCGTGCGCCTCCAGGCCCTCTTCGATTCCTACCGAGGCCGCTACCCCTACCACTGCCACCTGCTGGACCACTCCGCGATGGGCATGATGGCGCAGCTGGAGATCACCTGACCCCCCTTTACTCGACCCCCCGCCGGGCCGCCCGCCCCCCGCGGGCGGCCCGGGGGCCCGGCCGTCAGCCGGCGTGGATGCCCTGGCCCGGCGCCAGGATCCCCGCCGGATCCCACCGCCGCTTGGCCCGCTCCACCCGCTCCCACAGGCCGCCGTAGTGGCGCCGCCAGTCCGCCCCCGTCATCCCCGGCACCGCCCCGATCAGGTAGCGCTTGCCGCCCAGCTCCACCGCCCGGTCGTACAGCCGCCGGTTGCGCTCCAGCATCGCCGCCGTGTCCGCCCCCGGCGCCGGGAACGCCAGCAGGTCGAAGTGCCAGCCCACCGGCTCCTGCGGCAGCACCGCCAGCGGCGCCCCCACCCGCGCCCGCGCGTACGGGTAGAACAGCAGCAGCCCCGCCCCCAGGTCCGCCGCCGTCAGCAGCGCGGTCGCCTCCCGCATGAACACCCCCACCGTCGAGGCGGGCAGGAACAGGCTCAGCCACGGCTTCGCCAGCCCCCAGAACCCGGCCGCCCGCAGGTACCCCGCGAACGCGTCCACCCGGAACGCGTACTCGCGCCAGCTCTGCTCCACCACCGTCGTCTCGCCCGGCACCCCGTGCAGCCCCGCCAGCAGCGCCTCCCGGTCCACCGCCCGCCCCGCGTCCCCGTAGGCCACCAGCTCCGCCGTGTAGCGCCACCGCTGCCCGTCCGCGCTGCGCACCACGTTGCCGACCTGGAGGTCGAAGCGGCCCTGGGCCAGCACCTTCTCCTGGTCCGCGCGGTAGAGGTCCGCGTCGTCGTAGGCCAGGGTGAACACGGTGGCGCGCTCGCGCGCCGGCACCAGGGCGAGCGTGGCCCGCACGATGATCCCCACCTGCCCGCCGCCGGCCAGCACCGCCTCGAACAGCTCCCGGTTGTGCTCGCGCGAGGCCGTCACCAGCTCGCCGGTGCCGGTCACCACGTCCAGCGACCGTACGGTGTCCGCCTGCAGCCCGTGGCGCTGCACCGCCCCGCCGATGCCGCCCACGCTCAGCGTCCCGCCCACCGACAGGTGCAGGTAGTCCGTCAGACACGGCGGCATCCAGCCCGCCGCCAGCGCCGCGTCCGTCAGCTGCGCCCAGGTGGCGCCCGCCTCCACCACGGCGAGCCCGGGTTCGACGGAGACGATCCGCGACAGCCCCCGCGCGTCGATCGCGATGCCGCCGCGGGGGTTGGCCTGGCCGTAGCTGGAGTGCGACTCCAGCCCGCCGTCGCCGACGACCGCCTGGTCGCCGCTCTGCCCGTTGACCGCCACCGGGATGCGGTGGCGCCGGGCGAAGGCCACCACCTTCTGCACGTCGCGCACCGAGGCCGGGCGCAGCACCGCGCGGGGCGAGGCGGTGACCAGGTGCCCGAAGTCGGAGGAGAACCGTTCCACCTCGGCGCCCCGCAGGGCCACCGTGCCGTCCAGGGCGGGCAGTTGATCCACGTTCTCGCCCGGCTCGGCGGCCCAGGCGCGGGCGGCGGTGTTCCAGCCGACGACGGCGGCGCCGGCGCCGGCGATCAGTGCGCGGCGGGACAGACCTGAACTGCTCATACGAGAACTTCTCCGATCAGTCGTCAAATAGGGATTGTTGTACCGCAACCACCCCGCGACCACCTACCTCCCCGCACGCCCCTCCTGCTGCTCCCGCTCCAGCCCCGCCAGCGCGGCCGCGACGTACTCCCGCATCCGCACCTGGTGGGCCGGGGCGCCGGCGGGGATGTGCGCGCAGGCGGCCCGCGCCTCCTCCAGCAGCGCCCGCCGCGCCTCGGGCAGGTGCGCCACCCGCGGCGAGTCGGCCGCCGTCCACAGCACGTGGGCGAGCTTGTAGGCGTACACGCGCGGGCTGACCGGGAACAGCGCCCGGTACACCCACAGCCCCTCCGGGGCGTCCAGGACCCACTCGTTGTGGCTCAGCAGCCGCACCCGCGCCTTGAGCACCAGGTCCCTGTGCGCCACGTCCCTGCGCGCCACATCCTTGTGCGCCACGTCCTTGTGCGTCACGTCCCTGTGCACCGTCATCCTCGCGTCCCCCTTCGTCCGTTCACCGCCCACCGCCCCCGGCCCGATGCGGCCCGTGCGCAGCACGGCGCGCGCCCCGGCCGCCCTGGGCAGGGGGCCGGCGCGTGGCCGAAGGAGTGGATGCGGACGAGTCTGCGGGCTGCGCCCGCCCCCCGGCAAGGCGTGATCCGGGTGCTCTGCGTCCTACCGCAACCCCCCGCTGAACTGGCACAATGGGGTCCGGTACACGCCGCGAGCCCCGGCCGCGAGGCCCCTGCCGTGCGGGGCTAGCCTGGTCGCATGTTCGTACTTGAGCTGACGTACACCGCCCCGCTGGAGCGCATCGACGCCGCCCTGCCGCAGCACGTCGAGTGGCTGCGCGGGCACTACGAAGCCGGCACGTTCCTCGCCTCGGGCCGCAAGGTGCCGCGCGAGGGCGGGGTGATCATCGCGCTGGGCGAGGACCGCGCCGCGGTCGAGGAGCTGACCCGCACCGACCCCTTCGCCCGCGAGGGCCTGGTCGCCTACACGGTGACCGAGTTCCTCGCCACCACCACCGCCCCCGCCCTGGACGCCTACCGCCAGCAACTGCCCGCCTGAACCCCGGCCCCTGAACCCCGGCCCCGCCGTGCCCCGCCCCGCCTCGCGGTTCGGGGCACGGTCGCGTTCTGGCTACGATCGGTGGCACGGGGCAAGGACGCGTACGGGAAGTTGGCGGGAGAAGACGGATGGCACACGCACGGGCCGGGCAGTTGGCGCAGCCGGATGACCTGGTGGATGTGGCGCGGCTGGTGACGGCGTACTACGCGCTGAACCCGGACCCTCAGGAGGTCGGCCAGCGGGTGGCGTTCGGCACCTCGGGCCACCGCGGGTCCTCGCTGGACGCCGCGTTCAACGAGGACCACATCGCCGCGACCACGCAGGCGATCTGCGAGTACCGGGCCCAACAGGGCATCGCCGGACCGCTGTTCCTGGGCGCCGACACGCACGCGCTCTCGGAGCCGGCGAAGGTGACGGCGGTGGAGGTGCTGGCCGCCAACGGCGTCCAGGTGCTGCTGGACGCGGCCGACGGCTACACCCCCACGCCCGCGGTCTCGCACGCGATCCTGGCCCACAACCGGCGCAGCCCCCGGGCGCTGGCGGACGGCATCGTCGTCACCCCCTCGCACAACCCGCCGCGCGACGGCGGCTTCAAGTACAACCCGCCCAGCGGCGGCCCGGCCGGCTCGCAGGCCACCGGCTGGATCCAGGACCGCGCCAACGAGCTGATCCGCGAGGGCCTGCGCGGCGTCAAGCGCGTCCCGTACGCGCGGGCGCTGGCGGCGGCGACCACCGGGCGCCACGACTACCTGGGCACCTACGTCGAGGACCTGCCCGCCGTGCTCGACCTGGACGCGGTGCGCGCGGCCGGGCTGCGCATCGGCGCGGACCCGCTGGGCGGGGCGTCGGTGGCGTACTGGGCGCGCATCGCCGAGACGCACCGCCTGGACCTGACGGTGGTCAACCCGGTCACCGACCCGACCTGGCGGTTCATGACGCTGGACTGGGACGGCAAGATCCGCATGGACTGCTCCTCGCCGTCCGCGATGGCCTCCCTGATCGGCCGCAAGGACGAGTACGCCATCGCCACCGGCAACGACGCGGACGCCGACCGGCACGGCATCGTCACCCCCGACGGCGGCCTGATGAACCCCAACCACTACCTGGCGGTGGCCGTCGACTACCTGTACCGCCACCGCGCGGACTGGCCCGCCGACGCCGCGGTCGGCAAGACGCTGGTGTCCTCCTCGATGCTGGACCGGGTCGCCGCCGACCTCAAGCGCGAACTGGTCGAGGTGCCGGTGGGCTTCAAGTGGTTCGTCGACGGGCTGGCGGAGGGCTCGATCGCCTTCGGCGGCGAGGAGTCGGCCGGCGCCTCGTTCCTGCGCCGCGACGGCGGGGTGTGGACCACCGACAAGGACGGCATCCTGCTGGCCCTGCTGGCCTCCGAGATCACCGCCGTCACCGGCGCCACCCCCAGCGCCTACTACCGCGAGCTGACCGAGCGCCACGGCGCCCCCGCCTACGCCCGCGTGGACGCCCCGGCCGACCGCGAGCAGAAGGCGCGCCTGGCCCGGCTCTCCCCGCAGCAGGTCACCGCGGGCGAGCTGGCCGGCGAGGCGGTGACCGCGGTGCTGGCCGAGGCGCCCGGCAACGGGGCACCGATCGGCGGCATCAAGGTGTGCACCGACAACGCCTGGTTCGCGGCCCGTCCCTCGGGCACCGAGGACGTCTACAAGATCTACGCCGAGTCCTTCCTCGGCACCGGCCACCTGGCCCGGGTGCAGGAGGAGGCCCGCGCCCTGGTCGGCGAGGTCCTCGGCGCCTGATCCCGCGCCCGCGGGTGCCCCGGACCGGTTCCCCGGCCCGGGGCACCCGCGTTTTCCGGGCCCGTCCTTCCCGGAGGCGCTGTCCCGCGCGCCCCGTCGCCCCTTAACCCCGCCGCCCCTTAACCCCGCCGCCCCGTGCGCCCCTTGGCCCCGCTGCTCCTTCGCTCCGCCGCCCCTTCGCCCCGTGCTCAGCCGAACGGGCCCTGCTCGGTGAAGCGCCGCAGCGACCGGGCGAACGCCTCGGCCTCCCCGGGCGGCCAGGAGGCGAGCGCCTCCTCGATGCCGCCGGCCAGGCGCCGGCGCATCACCGCCACGGTGCGCTCGCCGGCGCCGGTCAGGGTCAGCAGGGTGGCGCGCTGGTCGCGCGGGTCGGCCGCGCGGCGCAGCAGCCCGGCCTCCTCCAGACGGGTGGCCCGGCGGCTGACCCCGGAGCGGTCCAGGCCGATCTCGGCGGCCAGGTCGGCGGCGCTGCGCGCCCCGGTGCGGGCCAGGCCGGAGAGCACGGGGTAGGTGACCTCGTCCACCGCCTCGCCCAGGCCCTCGGTCAGGCGCCGGTAGAGCGCGGCGCGGGCGGGGCGGCGCAGCAGGACGGCCAGGGCCTGGGCGACGGCGTCCCCGAGGCCGGAGGCAGTTTCAGGAACGGGGCCGGGGTCGGGGTCGGGGTCGGGGTCGGGGTCGGGGTCGGGGTCGGGGATTTCGGGGGAGTGGTCCACCCCCCGATCATAGCGTGCGCGACGCACGCATTCCTGGGGTACGCTCATCCCGTGAAGCGTGCGCCACGCACGCATTGTCGGATTCCGAGAAGGGAACCCCCATGCCCGCCACCGCCCCCCGCACCACCATCGCCGCCGCCCTCGACGACCTGCTCTTCACCCCCGGCCTCGACCTGGAGACCGCCGTCGAGCGCCACTTCACCCCCGACTACCGCCAGCGCACCGACGGCCGCTGGGACGACCGCGCCGCCTTCACCGACCACATCCGCCACCTGCGCGCCGTGGTCGCCTCCGGCCGCGTCGAGGTCCACGAGGAACTCCACGACGGCGACCGCACCGCCACCCGGCACACCGTCGACGTCCTCAAGACCGACGGCACCCAGGTCTCCATGGAGGTCTACCTCTTCGGCCAGTACGGCCCCTGCGGGCGCCTGCGCCGCATCGAGGAGACCACCCTGCTGCTCGCCGGAGCCGAGGCCGACCGCAACCTCGGCTCCGCCCGCTGAGACCCCGCCCGCTGAACCCCGCCCGCCCGAGGATCAGGACCGCGACGGCGACGGCGACGGTGCCGGCGCCGGCACCGTCGCCTCCTCCTCCGTCGGCGCACCCGCCCGCGCGTCCCGCGTGGTCGCCGCCGCCGTCACCGCCGCCACCAGCGCCAGCCCCGCCGCCGCGAACGGGAACCACCGCCCGCCCAGCACCGCGATCGCCGCACTGCCCGCCACACCCCCGGCCGCCGTCCCCAGGTACAGCGCACTGCTGTTCAGCGAGATCAGCAGTGGCGCGTTCCCCGGATCGATCGACGCCAGCCGGTGCGGCAGCGCCACCGACACCGCCCACCCCGCCAGCGGCACCACCGCCGCGTACACCAGCGCCCCCGGCATGCTGCGCCCCAGCCACGGCAGCGCGGCGAACGCGCCCGCCGCCACCGTCGAGCCGGTGAGCAGCACCCGCCGCACCCCGACCCGGTCCACCAGGCGCCCGCCCAGCCAGCTGCCCGCCACCGACATCACGCCCGCCGTCAGCAGCACCAGGCTCAGCCGGTCCGCGTCGCCCCCGGTCGCCCCCGAGACGGCGGTGGCCAGGTAGATGTAGACGCACTGGAAGGCCAGGAAGAACGCCAGCGTGGTGGCCGCCGCCCCCAGCACCCGCCGCTGCCCCAGCGGGGCCAGGCGCGCCCGCAGCCCCGGCGCCGCCACCGGCGCCGCCAGGTCGCGCAGCAGCAGCGCCAGCCCCGCCAGCGCCGCCACGCCCAACGCGGTGACCAGCCACATCGTCATCCGCCAGTCGCCGCGCCCCACCCAGGTGCCCAGCGGTACGCCCAGCGCGGTGGCCACCGTCATCCCGCCCAGCACGGTGGCCAGCGCCCGTCCGCGCCGCTCGGGGGCGACCAGGGTGGTGGCCACCGCGTTGGCGGTCGGCGTGTACAGCGCGGCCCCGGCCGCCGCCAGGACCCGGGTGGCCAGCAGCAGGCCGTAGCCGGGGGCGAGCGCGCTGAGCGCGTTGGCCGCGCTGAACACCGCGAGCGCGGTCAGCAGCAGCCGCCGGCGCGGCCAGCGGGCGGTGAGCGCGGCCAGCACCGGGGCCAGCAGCGCGTAGCCGAGCGCGAAGACGGTGACCAGCTGGCCCGCGGCCGGCACGGACACCCCCAGGTCGGCGGCGATCGGGCCGAGGATGCCGGCGACGACCATCGAGTCGGTGCCCATGGCGAAGGTGCCGAGGGCGAGCAGGAGCAGGCGTACGGGCATGGAAAAGCCCCCGATTGTTTGACGATAGGGCAACAGTTTGACGCTCGTCAAACACTAGGGATGGGTGGATGATTGTCAAACCAATGTCCAGCCGACGAGGACCACGCGCCATGACCGAAGACGAGCGGCTGCCCCAGCCCGCCACCGCCGACATCGACCTCGTCACGGTCCTGCACGCCCTCGGCGACCCCGTCCGGATGACCCTGCTGCTCAGCTACGCCGACGGCGCCGAACACTCCTGCGCCCCCCGCGACCTGGGCCTGGACCACCTCCACAAGTCGACCGTCTCCCACCACATGCGCGTCCTGCGCGAGGCCGGCGTCACCACCACCCGCGTCGCCGGGCGCAACCGCTTCGTCAGCCTGCGCCGCACCGACCTCGACGCCCGCTTCCCCGGCCTGCTCGACGCCCTCCTCGCCGGTGCGCCTGCCGCCCTCGACGGCTGAACCTGCCTGAACCTGCCTGAGCCCGCCTGAACCGGCCAGGACCCACCGCTCGCGGGGTGCCGGGGCGGTGGGTCCTGGAGTGGGAAGTCGACCTGTCCGACTTCTCGTGGCGGCGCCGTGCCGGGGCGTCCGTCGACAGGAGGTCGGCAGGAGGTCGGAAGGGGATCGGCAGGAGGTCAGCAGGAGGTCAGCAGGGAATCAGTAGGGGATCGGGCGGTTCTCGCGGGCCCACAGCTGTTCGGCCTCGCTCTGGGACGGGGGCGGGGCGATCCCGTTGATCATCCACAGGTCCCGGGGCGTCTCGTCGATGTGGAACTCGCAGTACAGGCCGCGCCCGGTGGTGTGGGGCGCGAGGAGGGCGGCGAGGGCCTCCCGGGTGCGCTTGCGCAGGTCGGGGTCCTCGGTGTGCCGGGCGATGTGCTCGACCACGATCCGCACCGCGTCGTGCGCGGGCTGGTCGCCCACGTGGAAGGAGTCGGCGCCGATCTCGTGGAAGAGCGTCATCACGTAGAACTTCGGCAGCCCGAAGCGGGTGTAGAACCCGGTGATGTCGGCGGCGAGCTGCTGCTTCTGCCCGGGGGTGTAGGTGCCGGGAGGGTGGTAGACGTGCCACAGGGGCATGGGTGTTCTCCTCGGTGTCGGCCGGCGGTGGCCGGCGGGTTTCGACGGGTTTCGGCGGGGTGCGGTTCAGCGGCGGATGGGGATGGTGAGGCCCTCCACCGGGCCGGGGAGCGCGGACTTGAGCGCCCGGGTGAGGTCGTCGACGAGGACTTCGCGATCGCCGCGCTCGACGCCGTCCAGGACGATGCGGGCCACCTCGGCGGCCGGGATCTTGTCGACGGGCAGGGCCGCCACCATCTCGGTGTCCGCGAAGCCCAGGTGCACGCCGACGACCTGGGTGCCCTGGGCGGCGAGCTCCAGGCGCAGGGAGTTGGTCAGGGACCACAGGGCGGCCTTGGAGGCGCCGTAGGCGCCGGCGCCCGCGCCCCAGGACAGCGCGGAGTGGATGTCGACCAGCGCTCCGCCGCCACGGGCCGCCAGCACCGGCGCGAAGGCCCGGGCGATGCGCAGCGGGCCCAGGACGTTGGTGTCGAAGGTCGCCTGGACCTGCCGCAGGTCGCCGGTGAGCAGCGCTCCCGGGTACAGGACGCCGGCGTTGTTGAAGACGAGGTCGACGTCCTGGACGCGCTCGGCCAGGGCGGCCACCGAGGCGTCGTCGGTGACGTCCAGGGCGAGGACCTCCACCCGCCCGTCCTCGCTGGGCACGGGGGTGCGGGCGGTGGCGTAGACCTTCTTCGCGCCGCGCGCCAGCAGTTCCCCGACGAACGCCCGGCCGAGGCCGCGCAGGCCTCCGGTGACCAGGGCGGTGGAGCCGTCGATCACGGTCATGTGCGTGTTCCTCGCTCTCGGAAGGCGGCGCCCGCAGCCGGGGTACCGCAACGTTTAGATTATTACCATCATCTAAACTGGATGGGGAAGCCCGGATGGGAAAGTAGGACCACCACCACCGCAGGACGAGGAAAGGAACGCAGGCATGCCCCGCGTGTCACGGGCCGAGGCCGAACGCCACCGCCAGGAGGTGATCGACCACACCGCCAGACTGATCCGGGAGCAGGGCTCCGACCAGGTCAGCGTCCCCCAGGCGATGGCCGCCGCAGGCCTGACGCACGGCGGCTTCTACCGGCACTTCACCTCCAAGGACGACCTCGTCGCCCAAGCCCTCACAGCCGCCTTCACCGAACGCCGCGAAGCCATGGACCGCCTCGCCGACGACCCCACCCCCGACCCGGCCGCCGCCCAACACCCCACCCCCCGCGCCGAGTTCCTCGCCCGCTACCTCTCCGCCCCCCACCGCGACAACCCCGGCCAGGGCTGCGCCGCCGCAGCCCTGGCCGCCGACGCGGCCCGCGCCGAACCCGGCTCCCCGCTGCGCACCGCCTTCACCGCCGGACTGCGCGACCTGGCCGACGGCTTCCAGCACCTGCCCGACGCCGCCGACCGCGAGAGCGCCCTCGCCGACCTGTCCACCATGGTCGGAGCCCTCCTCCTGGCCCGCGCCAGCGAGGACCCCGCCCTGTCCGACGAACTCCTCACCGCGGCCCGCCACCGCCTGACCACCACCCCCGCCGCGGACGCGGACACGGGCGCGCCGTCCGCGTAGGGCCCGCAGGCTCAGCCCGTGATCGCGCGCACCCGGCCGGGGTCCGGGTGCGGCTCGTACGCGGTGCTGCACTCGCTGATCAGCGTGCCCGCCTTCGCGCCGCAGGGGGCACAGCTGGTTCATGCCGCTCGGGCCGGCGGGGCCGCAGCACCCCCGGGAATGCCTCCCGCCGGGATGCGGCTGGAGTGACGGTGCGTCATCGGGGTGCAGGACCACGGTGTTCCGGGGCCCCGCGGAACACCGGGAACCCGGCGCCGTCCGGATCGCCGACGCAGGGACCCCCGGCGAAGACCGGCAGGCATGCGTCGGAGGGCGCGAGCGGGGCGTCCCACGGCCCGGGTTCCAGGGCGAAGAAGCCGGGCAGTCTGGTCAGCGGTCCGGCGATCGGGGGCGGTCGCAGGCCGCCCACGCGAACACGGTCACCCGGCGTTCCCGACACCCGGCGCGCGCCCTGCCGACCGGACAGGACCTGGCCGCTGCGCCGGGGGAGTGCGGGGCCCGCGCCGATCTACCGGCCCGGCGGGCGGCCTCCGGCCGGGCCGGGCGGCTGGCCGGGGCAGAGGCGGGTGGCCAGTTCGAGCAGGTCCCGGAGGGCGTGCTGCTGGGGGGCGGTGAGGCCGGCCAGCGGCGAGTCCTGGGTGAGGAACGCGAGCAGGCGCGTGCGCAGCGCCGCGCCCTCGGCGGTGAGGACGAGGTGCTTGGCGCGGCGGTCGGTGGGGTGCGGTCGGCGCTCGACCAGGCCCTGCTTCTCCAGCCGGTCGACGACGAAGGTGGTGTTGGAGGGCTCGCAGTTCATGCGCTGGGCGAGTTCGCGCATGGTCAGCGGCCCGGTCATCTCCCGCAGCGCGGTCGCCTGGGGCGCGGTCAGGCCCAGGGTGACGGCGCGTTCGCGGACGTGGTCGGCGATCTGCTGGGCCAGCCCGTTCACCAGGCCGCACAGCTCCCATTCGGGGGTGGCCTGCGGTCGGGGGGGCGTCGTCATGGCTCCATCCTAGCGAGTCCATCAAGCCATCATATTTATCACTTGAACCTTTATGCCTTGAATCTTTCTAGCTTGATGCTTATGGTGGCAAGGCCCGCCGCCGTCGCCACCGGCCCGGCGGCGGACCGACACCGAAGAGGGGAAGGGACCATGGCGAACTTCGAAGCCGACGCGGCCCACCGGGACGAGCGGCTGCGACGGCCCTCCGGCATCCGCTCCGTACAGCTCGGCGACACGAAGGTGACCTTCGTGCCGGACGGCGTCGTCCTGCTGCCGCCGCGCGGCTGGCTGCCCGAGACCACCGACCGGACGTGGGCGGAGCGCCCGCAGTACCTCGACGCCTCCGGCCAGTTCGTCGCGACCGTCGGCGCGCTGCTCGTCGAGCACGCCGGGCGCGCCCTGCTGATCGACGCGGGCTTCGGGCCCCGCTCGCTGCCGGCGGACCCGAGCGTCCCGCACGGCCCCGGCCACGGCGGCGCGCTCCTCGACAACCTCGCCGAACTCGGCCGCCGGCCGGACGACATCGAGGCGGTGGCCTTCACCCACCTGCACTCCGACCACACCGGCTGGGCCTGGCACCCCGCCCCCGGCGGCGACCGGCCGGCCTTCGCCCACGCCGACTACCTGGTGTCCGAGGCGGAATGGGCCGGCCACCTCGCCCGGCCGGACGGGCCCGGCGCGGTCGAGGGGGCCGCCGTCCTGGCCCCGCGCGTGCGCACGGTCGCGCACGGGCAGGAGGTCTTCCCCGGCGTCCGGGTGCACGTCGGCGCCGGCCACACCCCCGGACACGCCGAGTACACCGTCACCGCGGGCGGGCAACGGCTGATCGCCTTCGGCGACGCCATGCACTCGCCCGTCCAGGTCGACCACCCCGAGTGGTCCGTGTCCGTCGACCACGACCCGGCCCGCGCGGTCGAATCCCGCCGCCGCCTCGTCGCCGAACTCGCCGAACCCGACACGATCGGCTTCGGCGTCCACTTCGCCGACGTCGTCTTCGGCCGCGTCCGCCACGACGGCCCCGGCCCCGCCTGGCACCCGCTGGACGCCTGACCGGCCCCCGGGCCCCGCCCGGGGCCCCTTCGGGGGTGTCCACCGCGCCCGCCCGGCCGCCGGCCTTCGGCGCGGATCCCACACGGCTCCGGCATCGCCGCGGACGTCAGGCGACGCCGGAGCCCCCGCCGTCACCACCCGCATGCCGCTCGACCGCGCTCGGAACCCGCCGGAAGCCGGGCCGCGGGGCCACGATGTCCGGGGAAGCCTTCGGCACCCACCCGCGACGGCGCTTGCCCGGACGCCGAGACCCGTGATCGGATGGCGCCAGCATCGCGTGCCGGTGGCGGACAGCGTCAGGCATGGAGGTGCGGAACCGAAGGGACCGCCCTCCGTGGCCTCCCAGGACGGCGACCGCGCGGTCGCCCTGAGCCTTCAACTCTCCCAAGCACACCAGGAACTACGCCGCCGGATCGGCCGGATCAGAGCCGGAATCGGACAGCGCCGCCCGGGCGACGACACACTGCGCACCCACTGCCTGGCCTTCTGCGCCGCGCTGACGGCACACCACCAGGGCGAGGACGAGGGCATGTTCGCCCACCTGCTGCGCGAACGCCCGCAGCTCGCCGGGACGGTCGCCAAGCTCGTCGAGGACCACGAGATGATCGCCGCCATCCTCACCAGGGTGCGCGAACTCGCCGACCACGCCGCCGAATCGCCCGGCGACGGGCTGGAAGCGGTCGGGCGCGAACTCGACGGACTCACCGCGATCATGGAATCCCACTTCGCCTACGAGGAACGCACGATCAGCGAGGCCCTCGACAGCGCGGTACCCGACGGCGGCTGGCCCGACCAGGTGTTCCGGTTCGGCTGACGAGCGAGCCCCTGCCTGCGGGGGAACGGAATTATGTTGTGACGTGAGGGCCTGCGCTGTAGACATACCGCGATGACGATTTTTCATTGCGCCGCCTGCGGCGAGGCCCTCACGGCCGACCTTGAGCCCCTCCCGGCGGTTCCTGCCCGGCACCTGTTCGAGGGCGAGCTCGTCAACGGCCGGCGACAGGCCCCGCCCACCATGCCCCGTGGCCACTACGCCGTCGATCCGCAGCCGCACGGGCCGCCCTTCGTCCCTGCCGAGGACCAGGACGACTGGCCCCCCGCCTACCCCGGCGGCCCGTGCATCAGCGACTTCGACGGAACGGTCGTCGTCTCGGCCGGACCCCGGAACACCTTCGTCCTGCACCCCGAGGACGGGACCGGCCTCACCTGGCACACAACAACGACCGGGCCACCCAGCTGCTGCGGAGCCCCCGGCGACGGCCCACCCAACCGCGCCTGCCACTGCGGCGCCGTGGTCGGAAGCGAGATGTCGGACTGCTACACACCCTACGAACTCCACCTGCTGCCCGACGCCGTCCGCCCCGCTGCCCACACCCCCGACCACTGACGCACACGGCTACACGGACACCACGGGCGACTGGACGGCCAAGGCAAGGCCGTCACGCGCACCCAAGCCGTCGACTCAGCGACACCGGCCAGTTCCTCTTCCCCACCCAGGAATTGCCACTACCGGGCGTCGAACTCACCCGCGCGGACGGCGGCGACGAAGGCCCGCCAGGCGGGGGAGCGGAAGAGGAGGACAGGCCCGTCGGGGTCCTTGGAGTCCCGGACGGGCTGCACACCGGTGAAGCCGTCGGCGACCTCGACGCACTGACCGCCCTGGCCGCTGTAGCTGCTCTTGCGCCAAGTGGTGTCCATCGCGGTTGCCTCCTGCGGGCGGAGTGGAAAGCCGATGGGGATGACTTCCCACTCCGGCGCCGGGTTAGACACAGGTGGCAGCGCGGGCCGGAACGGATGTCGCTGCCCCGGGACCAGAGTTCTTCGACGTGTTCGGCGAAGCGGTCGAACATGCCGTTCTCCCCGCTGCGCCGCAGGTGCATCAGGGGCGAGTCGTGGCCGACGGAGCGGGCGAGGTGGGGCGTGACGAGGGCGTGCTCGTCGAAGCGGAAGACGGAGAGTCCGACGTGGTTCGGGCCGTCGTCCGGAGCGCTGAACCGGGCCTCGATGCCCTCGGTGCCGGAGAGCTTGGCCAGGTTCTCCAGGGCGACCCTGATCCTGGTGGACACCGTGAGCGTCACGTCCTCGATCTGCTCGCGCTGACGCGTCGTGTCGGAGACCGGATCCCCGAGGAGAAACCGGACCCGGCAGCCGCTCTCGGCCTTGCGCCGCAGAGTCTGCAACAGGGCGGGCTGCTCCAGCCAGACGAAGTAGCTGGTGTAGCCGTCGAGGAAGATGTCGGACCGGGCCTCGGCGATCAGCTGCGCCCAGACCGACTGCGGGCAGGCCGAGCGGTACGGGTAGACGGCGAACACCTCCCGGTCGTGCCCGGTCTTGACGTTCGCCCGGACGGTGTTGGGCCAGATCATCCGTTCATCACCCCCTGAGGTCACGGCGGCGGGGTTGAACCGGGTGGAGGGGTTGAGAAGGCCCCGCCGCCCTGGATCGGGGCGTCGGGGCCGGAGTTGCTGCTACCGGGCGTCGAACTCGCCAGCGCGGATGGCGGTGACGAAGGACTGCCAGGCGGGGGAGGGGAAGGCGAGGGTGTGGCCGTTGGGGTCCTTGGAGTCGCGGACCGGGACGATGCCGGGGAAGCCGTCCGCTACCTCGATGCATTCGCCGCCCTGGCCGCTGAACGTGCTCTTGCGCCAGCGAGCGCCGGATAGGTCAAGGTGCACTTTCAAATTCCTTCCGTACTGCGCGGATCAGCTCAAGCGACGGGGCCAGAGGCAGTGCCTCGGCTTGCAGCCGATCGTACTCCCTGGCCCAGCCCGCGAGGGTTTCGGCGTCGCGCTCCAGATGGCCGCGCAGATGGCTCTCCGAATAGCCGAGCAGCGAACGATTCGGCATCGTCAGAAGCGTCACCGGGTGTGCGAACGGCCGGTTCTCCCCGAGACCGAGCGGGGCTACCTGGATGGTCATGTTCGGTAGACCGGCCAACTTCTCCAGGTGGGCCAGCTGGCCCACCATCACCGCTGGTCCGCCGACCGGCCGTCGCAGGCTCCACTCGTCGAGTACGGCTTGGACGTATGGCGGAGACGGTCGGTTGATCCGTTCCTGCCGGGCGAGGAGGAACCGCATGCGCTCGTCGGCCTGCTGCTGAGTGACGGTCCCGCGCGTGACCGGTGCCTGTTCATAGGCTGCCGCATACTCGGGAGTCTGCAGCAGCCCTGAGATGACCCCGATCTGGAAGAGCCGGATGGCGGTCGCTTCGGCTTCCTTGTCGGCGTACTCAGGGAAACCCTCTATCAGGATGCTGTGTTCGAGCTGGTCGAGCATCAGGCCGAGCGTGCCGCCGGTGGCGAGGTGCTCGTCCACGAGATCGACGAATCGGCGGCTCGGCGCGCGGATGCCGCGTTCGATGCTGGAGATGTAGGCACCGGAGTAGGCGATGGCCTCTCCGAGTTCCGTCTGGGTCAGGCCGCGTGCCTCGCGTGAACGGCGGAGCTGAATCCCGAGGGTCGCGTACGGGGATGACGCAGGATCAAGCTTCTTACGGTTCATGATGCTTCCCAACTGAACCATGCTGAACTGGCGACTTCAGATGCTTCCCTAGGAGGGGGTCGTTCCGCAAGTCTTTCCCACACAGAAAGTGAAGGATTGACTGCGGAAGGTTATTCCCATGGCTGATGCCCAAGTGCCCCGGCTCCACGGCTACGGGGTCCGCTGGGACCCGGAGGGCCGGTGTTACCGGGTGCGGAACGAGACGACGGGGGAGTGGCTGCGCAGCGGTGCCTCGGGTGAGCTGGCCTCCTTCTCCTCCTTCTCCGCTGCCTTCAGCGCGTGGCGGGGGTTCGAGGTTCGGCGGCAGGTGGGGGCGTGATGGGGGAGAAGGTCTACCGCGTCACCGCCGACCAGCGGCGCCAGGCGGCCGACGTCCTGGACGACCTGACGGCCGTCCTCGCCCTGGGCGGGGTGAAGTTGCCCTCCGTCGAGGTGGATTGGGAGCACGGCCGCAGGACGGGTTGCTACCTCATCGGCCTCGGCTGCGCCCGCCCGTTCGCACTCCTGCGGGTCGTGGACCTGCTGCGCAAGGGGCTGCGCTACGAGCGCCTGACGCATGACGGCTGAACTCCTGGTCCGCCTGCTCTGGTGGGCCGGCTTCTCCCTCGTACTCCTCGCCGCCCTCAGGAAGTGAACCGCCCGATGCGCGACCCCCGTCTCCTCGCCAAGCCGCCGGTGTGCCGGCTCGGCTGCCTCGTCCTCGTGCGCAACCCGCGCGGCGACGTCCTGCTCGTCGACCCGGACTACATGGACGGCCTGATCCTTCCGGGCGGCGCCGCCCAGCCCAACGAGCCCCCCAACCTCGCCGCCGCCCGTCACCTCCACGCCGAGACCGGCCTCAACCTGCGCCTCACGGACGTCCTGGCCGTCGACTTCACCCCCGCCGACCGTTACCTGGAGCGCCTCAACCTGGTCTTCGACGGCGGCACCGTGCGCGACGACACCCGCCTGACCGTCCCGCCCCGGCACCGCAGCGGCCTGTTCGGCGCCCGCTTCGTCCCCGCCCACGAACTCCCGGACGTCATGGCCCCCGCCCAGGCCGCCCGCGCCGCCGAAGCCCTCGCCAACCGCGCCGTCCCTCTCCTCCTCCACGGCCAACGCACCACCTGCGACGAGAACCGGCCCCCACCGCGCTAGAACGCCGGGCGGCAGCTACCTCGCCGACACCCGAACCCGAACCCGGCCCCGGCAGTGGGCGCTCAGCTGACGCCCCGCAGGACACACAGGGTCCCCTGCGGCGCGTGGAACGCCTGCCGCACCTCCCACGCGCCGCTCTGCCCCGCCTTGACGTTCACCGCCGTGTCGCCGAGGGCGAGCACCGTGGCCTTCGCCGAGGTGAAGTAGACGACGATCCGGTAGTCCGCGTCCCGGCCGCCGGGGTTCACCGCAGTGCCGGCCGCGCGCCAGCCGTCCTTGGTCGCCTCGCAGGTGCCGATGGTGACCTGCTTGCGCTTCTCCTGGTCGTTGGCGACGGACGACGGAGGCGGCAGCGTCGGCTGCTCCAGCACGGCGATCTCACCGCTGCTCGCAGCGTCCTCGGAGGGCGCGGCCGTAGCGGCCTGCACGTCCTGACTGCCACCGCTGTGGGGCTGGCGGCAGCCGGACAGGGCGGCGAGGGCGAGCAGTGCGATGCCGGCGGCGGCACCCGCTCGGGCCTTGTGCTTGGTTTCGCGCATCTCTTACTTCCTTCGGCTGTGGGCGGCGCCAGGAACGATCACACCGGTGTCACCGCAGAGGGGCCCGGCCTGTCTTACCGTGCCGGTGCGGGCGGCGCGGGCTCGGCGGGCCTGGCGGTGGCGGAGGTTCATCCGTTCGGCTGAGGTTCGTCCCGTCGTCCGCCCCTCACCCACGGGCCGGACGGACGACGGACGGACGACGGACGGGCACAGAACGGCGGCGGTCCCCGGAGCCCATGCTCCGGGGACCGCCGCCGTCAGCCGCCGTTGCTAGCCGCGACGACGGGTGCGGCGCGTCACCAGCGCCAGCCCACCGCCGAGGAGCAGGAGACTCCCCGCCAGCCCGGCCAGGTGGGTGTTCGCGCCGGTGCTCGGCAGGTGGCCGTGCGGCGGCTTCGCGGTCACCGTCGCGCTGGACGGCGGGGAGGTCACCGGCGGACCGGACGGCGGAGTGCCCGTCGCCGTCGAGGTATTGGTGATCTTCCCGCTGTTCAGGTCGGCCTGCGTGACGGTGTAGGTGGCGGTGCAGGTCACGGACGCGCCCGGTGCGAGCGAGGCGGCGCCTGCCGGGCAGGTGATCACGGGCGGGGTGCCGCTGCCGGAGAACGCCGTCTCGTTCACCGTCACGTCGGTCAGTGTGACGTTCCCGGTGTTGGTCACCAGGAAGCTGTAGTCGACGGTCTGACCCGCGGCCGTGACCGTGGTCGGGGAAGCCGACTTCACCACGGTGAGCGCCGGGGCCGGGGTGTTCGGGACGTTGGTCGAGGACGGCGGGGACGTCACGGGCGGGCCGGTGGGCGGAGTGCCCGTCGCTGTTGCCGTGTTGGCGACCTTGCCGCCGTTCAGGTCGGCCTGTGTGACGGTGTAGCTGGCGGTGCAGGTCACGGACGCGCCGGGGGCGAGCGAGGCGGCGCCGGCCGGGCAGGTCACCACGGGCGCCGTGCCGCTACCGGAGAACGCCGTCTCGTTCACGGTGACGTTGGTCAGGGTGACGTTGCCGGTGTTGGTCACCAGGAAGGAGTAGTGCAGCACCTGGCCGACGGCGGTCAGTTCCGTCGCATCCACCGACTTGACGATGGTGAGCGCCGGGTTGGACGTCGCGGTGACGGTCGCGCTGGAGGGCGGTGAGGTTACGGGCGGGCCGGTGGGCGGTGTGCCGGTGGCCGTCGCGGTGTCCGTGATGCTGCCTGCGTTGAGATCAGCCTGTGTGACGGTGTAGCTGGCGGTGCAGGTCACGGACGCGCCGGGGGCGAGGGAGGCGGCGCCTGCCGGGCAGGTGATCACGGGAGGGGTGCCGGTGCCGGAGAAGGCGGTCTCGTTCACGGTGACGTTGGTCAGGGTCACGTTCCCGGTGTTCGTCACCAGGAAGCTGTAGTCCACGACCTGCCCGACGGTCGAAACCGTGGTCGGCGAGGCGGACTTGACGATGGTGAGCGCCGGGGCCGGGGTGTTCGGGACGCTGGTCGAGGACGGCGGGGACGTCACCGGCGGGCCGGTGGGCGGGGTACCTGTCGCCGTCGCCGTGTTGGTGACCTTCCCACTGTCGACATCCGCCTGCGTGACGGTGTAGCTGGCGGTGCAGGTCACGGACGCACCGGGCGCGAGCGAGGCGGCGCCTGCCGGGCACGTGATCACGGGCGGGGTGCCGGTGCCGGAGAACGCGGTCTCGTTCACCGTCACGTCGGTCAGCGTGACGTTGCCGGTGTTGGTCACCAGGAAGGAGTAGTGCAGCACCTGGCCGGCACCGGTCAGTTCCGTCGCATCCACCGACTTCAGGATGGTGAGCGCCGGGTTGGACGTCGCGGTGACGGTCGCGCTGGAGGGCGGTGAGGTCACCGGCGGGCCGGTGGGCGGTGTGCCGGTGGCCGTCGCGGTGTTGGTGATCGAGCCCGCGTTGATGTCGGCCTGCGTCACCGTGTAGGGGGCGGTGCAGGTCACGGACGCGCCGGGGGCGAGGGAGGCCGCGCCTGCCGGGCAGGTGATCACGGGCGGGGTGCCGGTGCCGGAGAACGCGGTCTCGTTCACCGTCACGTCGGTGAGGGTCACGTTCCCGGTGTTCGTCACCAGGAAGCTGTAGTCCACGACCTGCCCGACGGTCGAAACCGTGGTCGGGGACGCGGTCTTCATGATCGTGATCGCCGGAGCCGGTGTCGCGGTGACGGTTGCGCTGGAGGGCGGTGAGGTCACCGGCGGGCCGGTGGGCGGAGTGCCCGTCGCCGTTGCCGTGTTGGTGATCGAGCCCGCGTTGATGTCGGCCTGCGTCACCGTGTAGGGGGCGGTGCAGGTCACGGACGCGCCGGGGGCGAGGGAGGCGGCGCCTGCCGGGCAGGTGATCACGGGCGGGGTGCCGGTGCCGGAGAACGCGGTCTCGTTCACCGTCACGTTGGTGAGGGTGACGTTGCCGGTGTTGGTCACCAGGAAGCTGTAGTCCACGACCTGCCCGACGGCGGTGACCGTGGTCGGGGACGCGGTCTTCACGATCGTGAGCGAGGGCGTCGCGGGGACCGGGGTGTTGGTGAAGGTGCAGAGCACCATCGGGCTGTTCTTGCCCTCCACCGTGGGCGGGAACGGCAGGTTGAAGGTGGTCGCTCCGGTGCCCGAGGCGACCGGGGCGTTGCCGTTGGCGGTGTCGACGCAGTCGTAGGCGGTGGTGTAGTTGGCGAGGCTGCCGGAGGCGGCGGTCTCGGTCAGCGTGTAGGTGGTCCCCGACACGGCGATGACCGGGCCGGCGGGGGGTGTCTGGACGCCGGTGCTGGTGCCGGTCGTGGTGGCGGTGTTGCCCTGGGTGATGCCGCCGCCGGTGATCGCCAGGCCGAACTGGTCGTTCGAGGTGGTCGACTCGGCGAACCGGCCGACGATGTTCTTCTGCAGGGCCAGGGTCGGGTTGGTGGAGCAGGCGCCGAGGTCCACGGACAGGAAGGCGTTGTTGGAGTACGGCGTGGGCCCGGCCGTGATCGCGCCGGTGTTCGGGTTGAGCTGCTCCAGGTAGGTGGTGCTCCCCGAGGCGAACTCGATGTAGAGGTTTCCGGCGTTGTCGAAGGCCGCCCCGTTGAACGAGTTGCCGTTCGGGTTGGGCAGGGTGCTCAGCACCGTGTCGGTCAGCGGCACACCGGTGGCCGACCCCGTGGTGGGGATCGGCCCGGCCACCCGACCGATGGCGGCGTCGGTGCCGACGGAGGAGAGGACGTAGAGGTTGCCGGCGGCGTCGAAGGTGATGTCGCCGTTGGGGCCGGAGGCTCCGGTGACCGGCAGGTCGAACGTGGCGATCACGCCGGGGATCGCGGTGTTGGTGACGGTGTTGAAGCCGTAGAGGGTGGCCACGCCGGGTGTGGTCGCCGTACCGGGTTCGAAGCTGGCGTAGTAGTAGATGCCGTTGGCCGGGTTCACCGCGCCGGCGACGAAGGAGTCGGTGGTGGCGCCGGCGGATCCGGTGTAGGTGGTCCAGGCCCCGGTGGCCGCGTTGTAGCCGTACACGTTGACGGACCCGGCGACGGTCGGGGTCTGGTCGACCACGTAGGCGGCGGTGCCGCCGTCGGTGATTCCGAGGGCGTTGGTGAAGCCCGACCCGGCGGGGAGCGTGCTGACCGTCGTCGCGGTCACGCTGGATCCGCCGACGGTGCCGGCGGCCAGGGCGAGCAGGGTGCCGGTCGCGGCGGTGGAGGAGCCGCGCTGGATGGCGTAGATCGTGTTGCCCGTGCAGTCCAGGGGGTCGCCGGGTGCCCGGGGCAAGCGGCCGAGCGGGGCGGCGCTGCTCGGGCCGGCCGGTCCGGCCGCTGCGGATGGCGTGGTCTCCGGGGACGGCGTGGTCTCCGGGGACGGGGCTCCTGGAGCGCTGCTCTGGCCGGTGGGCGTCGAGGCCGCTGACGGGTCGGCCTTCGCCGTCGTGGCGCCGGCGCCGGGATCCTTCCACTCCAGCACGACGAGGCCGTTGCCGCCGTCGCCGCTGTGGCCGCCGCCCTTGGCCGCGTCGGCGCCGGTGTTGGCGTCGGTATCGGCGCCGTTGACGTCCGTGATGGACGGCGCGAAGCCGCCGAAGGCCGCCCCGGTGACGTACTGGCGCTCGGTCACGTGAGGGGCAAGGCCTTGCGGCCCGTCTTCAGGACCGGCCCCGGCAGCACCGGCGCCGCTCGCGGTCGCGGTCTCAGTCGCGCTCGTGGCCGTGCCGCCGTCGGCTGCCAGCAGGGTGTCCGCGGGGGTGTGGGACTGGCCCGACCGGATGGTGGAGGCGCCGCCGTTGCGGGCCGCCGGGGAGTCTGCGGCGTCGGGGTGCGAGCGCCCGCCCTGACCCGGTACCACCGTCAGTCGCTGTCCGGCCGTCACTTCCAGTAGCGCGGTCGCGTAGGCGCCGGCGGCGCCCGGTCGGTTCGCGTGCTCGCGGCCGGCCGCGGCGGTGTCGCCGTCGGCGGCCGCACCCGCGCCCCAGGCCTTCGCCCTGATCGAGGAGACCCCGGTGGGGACGGTGAAGTCCTGGTCGCTTCCGGTGTAGGCGAAGGACAGGCAGTCGGTGTAGCCGGCATCCGCCGGGCACGCCTGAGCCGCGTGCGCGGCGGGGGCGGCCAGCAGCGGGACGAGCGGCACCGGCGCCAGCATCAGCACGGCCGCGAGTACTCCGGACCAGCCGCGCCGATTCGGGGCGGCTCTCCCCGGTGCCTCGAAGGCTCGGGCCAAGCCCCAGCGGCGTCTGACTTCGGGCATCGGGGACTCCCCAGGGTGTTCACGGGACGCGTGGATGGCGGCATAAATACGCCATAAGGTGACGAAACGACTATGCCGTATACACCATCCGGGCCGATTCGGCACGCGGGGGAAGTCATCCCGGCGGCCCACAGGGACGGGCCGGCAATAGCGGACGGGCCGTCAAGGTGCGGCCGTCGGAGTGGCGGTCGACGCCACGGCGATCACGGAGGTCACGGCGCCTCGCCCGCAAGCGGCACCCGGCGCGGGGACCTCCCCCTCGCGCGCTGCCCGCAAACGGACGGCAGGGCGCGGCAGGCCCGCGGAGGCGCCGTCCGCGCGAAGCCCGTCGAACGCCTGGGGGAATCTGAACTCGACTGCCGCTGTGCGGAGTTGATCCGGCGAACCGCCGGACTCACTGGCGAACTGTCGACCGCGCCTTGGCGTCATGGTCGGGCAGACCGTGATCGGGCGCGTCGCGCCCGGCGGCGATGAACGAAGAGACCGTGTCGGACCAGGCCGAGCAGTTCGGGCGTCCGTCAGCCGCCGGGTCCGGTGGCGAAGGCGGCGATGTCGGCCAGCGGCGGGCGGTAGCCGTGGGTGGTGTCCACGTGCAGGTGCGGCGCCGGCAGGGACGGCGGGGTGAAGTCGTCCAGCAGGTTGCCCGGGCCGGGCGGGGCGGCGAGGAGCGTGCGGTCGGCGTGCGCGGCGCGGTGCGGGTGCGTCGTCAGGCGGGTGCGGATCCGGGCGCGGGCCACTGCCGGGTCCACCCGGCAGTGCACGATGCGCAGTTCGGCGTGTTCGGCCAGCGGGCTCAGGCCGGGCCGCCACAGCCGGTCCTGGTACGCGGCCTCCGCCACCACGCTCACCCCCGCGCGCACCAGGACCTCCAGGACGTCGAAGAACGCCGCGCGCACTGCCTCGTCGGGGTTCCCGGCCCGGGTGCCCGCGTGCACCAGGCCCTCCTTCAGCTCGTCCCGGCACACCGCCGGGCAGCCGAGGGCCTGTGCCAGTGCGTGGGCCAGCGTCGTCTTCCCGCTGCCCGGCCCGCCGCTCACCACGATCAGCATCTCGGACCCCTTTCGTCAGGTCAGGCCAGGTCAGGTCAGGTCAGGTCAGGGCGCGGAGCAGGCGGTCGGCGAGGGTGGGGTAGGGGCGGCAGTCCAGGACGGGCAGGTGGTGGGTGCGGGCCTGGTCGGCGAGCCAGTGGGAGTAGCGGGCGCTGACGGCGGCGCGGCGCTCCTGCGGGCCGCAGTCGGGTTCCCGCTGGGCGTAGTTGGCGCTGATGCCGGCCGCGTCGCCCTCGTGCAGGAACGCGGCGCGCACGACGCGGCCCTGTCCGGCGGCCTCGGCGGCGGCGCGGGCGGCGGCGGCCGGGGTGAGGTAGTCGCCTTCGACGATCGCGGGCACGTCGACGGTGAGGCGGTTGCGCACCACGCCGAGCAGGGCGTCGTCCAGGGCGCGGGCGGTGGCGATCTGCAGTTCCAGGACGCGGTCGGCGGGCAGCGCGTCGGGGTCGTCGAGGCCGTCGAAGTGGTGCAGGCCGGGGTGGCCCTCGGCGGTGGTGGCGGCGTGCAGGGCGGCGACGACGTCGTCGAACTCGACCACGAACGCGCCGCTGTGCCGGGCGAGTTCGGCGGCGGCGCGGCTCTTGCCGAGGCCGGAGGCGCCGCCGAGCAGCAGGACGTCCCAGGTGGGGGCGCTGCCGTTGCCGTTCCCGTTGCCGTCCCTGCTGCCGTTGTTGTCGTTGCTGTGCATCCGGGCACGGTACCCGCCGCGCGGGGTGGGGCGGTAAGCGGTTTCGGGGGCGGGCGGGCTCTGAGGGGTGAGGGAGATGTGGGACTTCCTCGCCTGGCCCCCGGCGCCCGACAGCCGGCCCCGGCCCGGTCCCGTCCGTCACCCGCGCCGCGCCCGCCCCCGGTGCGGCGCGGGTGACGGGAAGCGGGCGCACTGTCCCCGGTGGTGCCGGCCGCCGGGCGCCGGTTCAGTCGTCGTACAGCGGGCGGCGCACCGCCCAGGGCAGGACGAACCACAGCCCGGCGAAGATCAGCGCGACGACGGAGGTGATGGCCAGGGCCGTGGCGGTCCCGAGCACGACGTCCAGGACGAGCAGCACGGCGCCGGTGAGCGCGCAGGCGAGCAGCATCAGGCCCAACTGGGCGATGTGGGCGGAGACCTTGACGATCCGCGCCTTGCCGGGGTGGCGGAACAGCCCGCGGTGCAGCGCCACCGGGGTGGCGAACACGGCCGAGGAGATGACGGCCAGCAGCAGGGTGGTGACGTAGACGTCCTGCTGGCCGTCGGTGAGGGTGGCGAAGCGCGGGGTGAAGGCGACCCCGAGCAGGAACGCGAACACGATCTGCACGCCGGTCTGCAGCACCCGCAGCTCCTGCAGCAGTTCCACCAGCCGCCGGTCGGCCCGGGCCCCCGGGCTCTCCGGGCTGCCGGACGGCGACGGCTGGGGCGGCTGGGGCTGCGGTCCGGGCTCGGGTTCGGGCTGGGACGGCGGCGGAGTGCTGGTCATGCGTCACATTCTGCTGGCCCGCCGCCCGGTGCGGTGCCGTCCAGGCGGTGCTGCCAGGCGGTGAGGAGGGTCTGCAGGGCGGCGGCCTCCTCGGGGGACAGGAGGGCGAGCAGGCGGTGCTCGTTGCGCATGTGGGCGGTGAACGCTTCGTCGATCAGCCGCAGGCCGGCGTCGGTGAGGGCGACGAGGCGCCCGCGCCGGTCGCCCTCGGCGAGGCGGCGGGTGACCAGCCCGGCGCGTTCGAGGCGGTCGATCCGTTTGGTCATCGCGCCGGTGGTGACCATGGTGTGGGCGGCGAGCTCCCCGGGGGCCCGCTCGTAGGGGGCGCCGGCCCGGCGCAGCGCGGCCATGACGTCGAACTCGCCCTCGCCGAGGCCGTAGCGGGAGTAGACCAGGGCGAGTTCGCCGGTCAGCCGGGCGGCGAGGCGGTGCAGGCGGCCGATGACGGCCAGCGGGGAGACGTCGAGGTCGGGGCGTTCGCGCCGCCACTGGGCCTGGATCAGCGCCACGTGGTCGGCGTCCGCGCCCGGCGGGGAGGGCGTCCGGGGGTGCTGCTGGTGGTGCTCCATGGGGCCATCCTACCGCCAGTACCTTCCAGGGAAGGTATATTGCCTTCCATGGAAGCCAATCTGCGGTGGGTGCTGCTGACCGCGGTCGCGCCGCTCGCCTGGGGCGCCAACTACTACGTCACCCACGCCTACCTGCCCGCCGACCGGCCCCTGTGGGGCGCGGCCCTGCGCGCCCTGCCCGCCGGACTGGTCCTGCTCGCCCTGTCCCGCCGCCGCCCGCACGGGCCCTGGTGGTGGCGCAGCGCCCTGCTCGGACTGCTGAACGCCGCGGTGTTCTTCGTCCTGCTCTACCTCGCCTCCCAACTGCTGCCCACCAGCACCGCCGCCACCGTCATGGCCGCCTCCCCGCTGGCGATGCTGCTCACCGCCTGGGCGCTGGCCGGGCAGCGCCCGCACCGCGCCCACCTGGTCGGCGCGGTGGTGGGCCTGGGCGGGGTGGCGCTGACGCTGCTCGGCGCGGGCGGCACGGTCAGCGGGGCGGGGCTGGCGGCGTCGGTGGCGGCGATGCTGGTCTCCTGCGTCGGCTACGTGCTGGCCGCCCGCTGGCGCGAGGGCGCGGCCCCACTGGCCGTCACCTCCTGGCAGCTGACCGCCGGCGGCCTGATGCTGCTGCCCCTGGCCGCCGCCGTGGAGGGCGCGCCCCCGGCGATGGACGCCCGCACGCTCCCGGCCTTCGGCTACGTCGCCCTGGTGGCCACCGCCCTCGCCTTCGCCCTCTGGTTCGCGGGCCTGCGCCACCTGCCGGCCGGCACGGTCGGGCTGCTCGGCCTGCTCAACCCGCTCGCCGGCGTCCTGCTGGGCGCCGGCCTCGCGGGGGAGGGGCTCGGCGCGCGCCAGGTGTGCGGGCTGGCCCTGGTCCTGGCCGGCGTCCTGCTCGGCCGCCCCCGCGGGCCCGCCCGCCCTGCCGAAGCCTCAGTCGTGGCCAAATCCATGACCCGCGTCAAGAATTGACGGACCGACAGTCCAACAGTCGGGCCAGGTGATGGTCCAGGACGGCGCGTGCGGCCTCGGGGGAGCGGTGCCCGACCGCCGCGGCCACGGCCACGGCCGCAGTCGCCGCCCGGCCCCGCCCCGTCCTGACCGGCCCCTGGCGCCCGCGCCCCGCTGCGCCGCGCCGGCGCCCGCTGCCCGTAGGCTGGGCGGGCCGTCACCGGCACAGACCGTCACCAGTACTGACAAACACGACAGAAGCGGGCAGGGGCATGCAGTTCGACGACCAGGGCGACCTCGACACCTCGCAGGTGGACGACCGGCGCGGGATCCCGGGCGGGAAGGTCGCCATCGGCGGCGGGGCGGTGGGCCTGATCGTCGTACTGTTCGCGGTCGTCCTGGGCGTGGACCCCCAGTTGCTGGGCCTGTCCTCCGGCGGCGGCTCCACCACCTCCAGCGGCGCGCACACCGCCGGCGAGGTGCAGCAGGCCTGCAAGACCGGCGCGGACGCCAACCGGCGCCAGGACTGCCGGATCGTGGCGGTCACCAACAGCGTGCAGGAGTTCTGGCGCGCCGAACTGCCCAAGCGCACGGGCACCGCGTACCGCAACGCCGAGACGGTGCTGTTCACCGGTCAGGTCTCCACCGCCTGCGGCCCGGCGACCTCCGCCGTCGGCCCGTTCTACTGCCCCGGTGACCGGAAGGCCTACTTCGACCTCGGCTTCTTCAACGAGCTCTCGGCCCGCTTCGGCGCCAAGGGCGGGCCCTTCGCCGAGTCCTACGTCGTCGCCCACGAGTACGGCCACCACATCCAGAACCTCCTCGGCACCATGCAGAAGGTGGGCAGCGACCGCCAGGGCGCCAACAGCGCCTCCGTGAAGCTGGAACTCCAGGCCGACTGCTACGCCGGGGTGTGGGCGCACCACGCCACCACCACCCCGCAGCCCTCCACCGGGCGGCCGCTGATCGCCTCCCTCACCGACCAGGACATCGCCCAGGGCCTGGACGCGGCCGCGGCCGTCGGCGACGACCGGATCCAGAAGCAGGCCACCGGCCGGGTCAACCCGGAGAGCTGGACCCACGGCTCCTCCGACCAGCGCAAGACCTGGTTCACCACCGGTTACCGCACCGGCGACCTCGCCCAGTGCGACACCTTCGGCAAGCTCTAGCCCGGTGAGCCGGCGAACCGGCTCCCGGAGTGCGGCGGCGCGCCCCTGTCAGATGTCAGGGACCGCCGCCGCGCCCGCGTTCCTAGGCTGCTGAGCACCGGCCGGACCCCACGTCAGGCCGCTCACCAGCCAAGGGAGAACCATCCATGCGCAGGATCACCCACGCCGTCGCCGCCCTCGCCCTCGCGACCGCGGCCCTGACCACCCTGACCACCCTGGGCGCCGGCAGCGCCGGCGCCGCCGACGGCTCCTGGGCGGGCTGTCCGTACGGGGCGGTCTGCGTCTACCCGCAGAACCAGAACCCGGCCTCGGCCCCGAGCGAGGTGTACTGGAGCTACGGCGCGCACAACCTGAGCAACCAGTACGGCAACCACTGGGTCCTCAACAACCAGTCCGGCGGCGCCCACGCCCACCTGTGTCGGGGCTCGGGCGGCGGCAGCTGCGTCTACGACATCCCGGCGCAGAACGGCGTCTGGTACGACCTGGGCCCGATCAACTCGATCACCCTCGACCGCCCCTGACGCGTCGTTCCTGACGCACCGGTACCACCTCCGCACGGGGGCGCCCGCCGCACGGGGGACGGCGGGCGCCCCGCCTTTCTGACACTCCGACAGGTTGATCGACTCTTGAACGGCGGGCCCCGCAACGGGCGCCGCCGTTCCGTCATTTGGAGCTTCCTCCAGGTTTCAACTCCCCGTCAGTGTTCATGAAGATAACGAGTAGAGGCGCATCGCCCGCAGTCTGAATTTACTTATTGACGTCATGTACGCGTTCAGGTTTAACTCCCCCCACCCCGCCGCAGAGCCGCGGCGACGTCAGGGAGAGGCACCCCCATGAACGCAGCACTGCGTCGCGTCCTCATCGCCACCACCGGCATCTCACTGGCCCTGTCCATGGCCGCCTGCGGCAAGGCGGGCGGCGACAAGAAGGACGCGGCCGCCTCCGGAGACGGCAAGTCCATCGGGCTGCTCCTACCCGAGAACGCCTCCTCCACCCGCTACGAATCCTTCGACCGCCCCTTCGTCGAGGCCAAGGTGGCCGCCCTGTGCGCGGACTGCAAGGTCCTGTACAACAACGCCGAGGGCAGCGCCGCCAAGCAGAAGCAGCAGTTCGACACCCTCCTCGCCCAGGGCGTGAAGGTGATCATCCTGGACCCCTTCAACGCCAAGTCCACCCAGGGCTGGGTCCAGGAGGCCGCCGCCAAGGGCGTCAAGGTCGTCGCCTACGACCGCCTGGCCACCGGACCGGTCGCCGCCTACGCCTCCTTCGACAACGAGAAGGTCGGCGAACTCCAGGGCCAGGCCCTCGTCGACGCCCTCGGCCCGCAGGCCGCCGACGCCAACGTCGCCATGATCAACGGCGACGAGGCCGACCCCAACGCCGCCGACTTCAAGACCGGCGCCCACAAGATCCTCGACGCCAAGGTCAAGAAGATCGTCTACGAGCAGTCCGGCCAGTGGGACGCCACCGTCGCCGGCCAGAAGATCGGCGCCGCCGTCACCCAGCTCGGCAAGAACGGCTTCCAGGCCGTCTACTCCGCCAACGACGGCATGGCCGGCGCCATCATCACCCAGCTCCAGGGCGCCGGCATCAAGGTCCCCGTCGGCGGCCAGGACGCCGGCCTCGACGCGATCCAGCGCATCGTCAACGGCGACCAGGCCTTCACCATCTACAAGGCCTACCGCCCGCTCGCCGACTCCGCCGCCGAACTGGCCGTCGCCCTCCTCAAGGGCAAGGACGTCAAGGCCGTCGCCACCGCCACCGTCGACAGCGCCACCGACAAGGCCATCCCCGCCAAGTTCCTGGACGCCAAGGTCGTCACCAAGGCCAACATCGCCACCACGGTCGTCGCCGACGGCCTCTACAAGGTCTCCGACATCTGCACCGCCGACTACGCCGCCGCCTGCGCCGCCGCCGGCCTCAAGTAGCCCGGCCCCGCCCAGTTCGACCCGGGTCCAAGTCCACCACCGCAGAAGAAGGTTCATGTGACAGGCGCACCCGTCCTCCAGCTGCGCTCGGTCTCCAAGCGCTTCGGTGCCGTCCAGGCCCTCACCGATGTCGGCCTCGATGTGCACACCGGTGAAGTCCTCGCCCTCGTCGGAGACAACGGCGCCGGCAAGTCCACCCTCGTCAAGACCATCGCGGGCGTCCACCCCGTCGACGAGGGCACCATCACCTGGCACGGCGAGCCCGTGCGCCTGACCCGCCCCCAGGACGCCCAGGCCCTCGGCATCGCCACCGTCTACCAGGACCTCGCCCTGTGCGACAACCTCGACGTCATCGCGAACCTGTTCCTCGGCCGCGAGAAACGCCGCCGAGGGCTCCTGGACGAGGTCGCCATGGAGCAGCACGCCCGCGAACTCCTCGACACCCTCGCCATCCGCATCCCCGACGTGCGCACCCCCGTCGCCGCGCTCTCCGGCGGCCAGCGCCAGGTCGTCGCCATCGCCCGCGCCCTCGTCGGCGAGCCCGCCCTCGTCATCCTGGACGAGCCCACCGCCGCCCTCGGCGTCGAACAGACCGCCCAGGTCCTCGACCTCGTCGAGCGGCTGCGCGAACGCGGCCTGGCCGTCGTCCTCGTCAGCCACAACATGGCCGACGTGCGGGCCGTCGCCGACACCGTCGCCGTCCTGCGGCTGGGCCGCAACAACGGCGTCTTCCCCGTCGCCGGCACCACCCAGGAGCAGATCGTCTCCGCCATCACCGGAGCCACCGACAACGCCCACGCCCGGCGCCAGGCCCGCCACACCGAGGAGGAGGACGCCGCATGACCACGCCCAGCACCCCCGCCGACACCCCCGCGGCCCCCGGCGCCGACCCCGTGGCCCCCGGCGCCGACCCCCGCCTGCACACCCGGGCCGCCGGCCCCGCCGGCTACCTGGACGCCGCCCGCCGGCGCCTGGCCGCCGGCGAGCTCGGCTCCCTGCCCGTCGTCGTCGGCCTCATCCTGATCGCCGTCATCTTCCAGTCCGTCACCGGCCACTTCCTCCAGGCCGACAACCTCACCAACATCACCCGCTTCATCGCCGGCCCCGGCCTCATCGCGGTGGGCGTCGTCTTCGTCCTCATCCTCGGCGAGATCGACCTCTCCCTGGGCTCCGTCGCCGGCGCCAGCGCCGCCCTCGCCGCCGTCCTCGCCGTGCGCCAGGGCGTCGCCGAATGGCTCGCCGTGCTCGCCGCCCTCGCCGCAGCCACCGTCATGGGCCTGCTGCACGGCCTCTTCTTCGCCCGCGTCGGCGTCCCCGCCTTCGTCGTCACCCTCGCCGGCATGCTCACCTGGAGCGGCCTGCAGGAGTACGTCCTGGGCGACCTCGGCACCGTCAACAACCGCCACGGCGGCCTCATCGCCACCCTCGACACCACCTTCCTCGGCGATGGCGACATCGCCTACGCCTGGGCCCTGGCGGTCCTCGCCCCCGCCCTCTACCTGCTCGCCCACCTGCGCACCGCCCGCCGGCGCACCGCCGCCGGCCTCACCGCCCGCCCCACCGCCGACACCGTGGTGCGCACCGGCGCCCTGGCCGTGCTCACCCTCGCCACCGCCTACGCCCTCAACCAGGACCGCGGCCTGCCGCTGCCCCTGGTCGTGCTGGTGGGCGTCGTCGTCCTCACCGACTTCGTCCTGCGCCGCACCTCCTACGGGCGCCAGATCTTCGCGGTCGGCGGCGGCGTGGAGGCCGCCCGGCGCGCCGGCGTCAACGTGGCCCGGGTGCGGATCTCCGTCTTCATGCTGTCCGCGTTCCTGGCCGGCCTGGGCGGGTTGTTCTACGCCTCCCAGCAGGGCTCCGCCGACAAGCAACTGGGCGGCGGCAACGTCCTGATGAGCGCGATCGCCGCCGCCGTCATCGGCGGCACCAGCCTCTTCGGCGGCCGCGGCAAGACCTGGTCCGCGCTGCTGGGCATCCTGGTGATCCAGTCCATCACCACCGGCCTGGACATGGTCCACGCCGCCCAGGCCATCCAGTACATGATCACCGGCGCCGTCCTGCTCGCCGCCGTCGTCCTGGACTCCCTCTCCCGCCGCACCCGCACCACCGCCGCCCGCACCTAGCCAAGCCGAAAGACCCGGGCCCGCGTCTACCGGCCTGGCGCCCCGCCGCATCGCGGGGCGCCAGGCCAGGAAACGCGCGGCCGCCCCGCCCGAGGAGCCCGGCGCCGGCAAGGCCCCCGCGCACGGATTCACCCGAGGGCGGCTATTGCCGACGTGATGAGCGCACGCGCCTGGGCACCGTAGACCGCGAGGCGCTGCAACTCGCCGAACGCCCGGATGTAGTCAGCGATCTCGCGGGGCTGGGTGACGTTGACCTCAGCTGTCAGCGTCTCCACGACAGCATGCCGATCGTCGTACAGGTAGAACGCTTCGAGGGGCCACATGCCGCGCTGTGCGGTGGATGGGATGACCCCCAGCGACAGCGATGCCAGCGGCATCACCGCCAGCAGATGGCCTAGTTGACCGGCCATGGTCTCCGCGTCACCGATCCGGGAGCGGAGCACCCATTCCTCCATCAGCACCGCGAACCTGTGCCTGCCCTCGTTCAGGAGCCGTCCTCTCGCCACCCGCGCGGCAACGGCGTCGGCCACATCATCAGGGGTCCCCTGAAACTCCGTGATGGAGCGCATCAGGGCAGTCGCGTACCCGGGCGTCTGGAGGAAGCCGGGAACGACATTGGAGACGTACGTCCGGCACAACTCCGCCCGCTCGTGGAGCGTGTAGAAGTCCTCCTGCACCTGGCGCATCCCTGCGCGGTGCAGCCGACGCCACTCCATGTACATCGACTCGACCGCTCTCGACGTGGCGATCAGGTCGTCCGACTGGTCAGCCGCTGTGCAAGCAGTGCACCATGCCCGAATGTCGGAGTCAGACGGAGGGGTTCGCGCACTCTGGATGCGGGAGACCTTCGAAGGGTTCCACCCGCACCGGAACGCCAGCTGTCTACCCGTCAGGCCGGCATCCTTGCGGAGATCGACAAGGCGGTTGGCAAGGGCAAGACGCGCCGCTTGCGCGCTTGATGACGGAGACGTCGGCATAGGTCTGGCGGTCCGGTGCTCGCAGGGTAAGGGCGGGTCAGACGCTGTACTCGTCGTGCGGGGTGCCACGCTCCCACACAGCCTCGAACGCGGAGGAGACGAGACGAACCGTCGCGGAGTCCTCGGAGAAGGCGAACCCGGGCTCGGCCCAGTCGCCGTACCCCGTGAAGAAGTGGAACAGCACCAGCTTGTCGTCGATCAGCCAGAAGTCGTTCCCCGGCAGCGCGATGTTCGACGTCTGACTCCTCGGCAGCCACCGAACCAGTTCTCCGGCCGCCAGGTTCATCGGGGTAACCGCGTGCTCCCACCGGATGTAGTCGGTCACCGGCTCGGACACGATCCGGGCCCGCCGCATGACCACGCCACGACCGACCGTCTCGCGGACGAGTCCCAGCCACTCGGGCCACCACGACGCTTCGGGGTCCAGCTCGATCTCGCCGGTGCGGGCGAAGCGATCGATCTCCTCCGCCTCGTCCTCGACCCACACGGTAGGCGAGCCTCCGCCGCCCGTGCTGGGGTCGATGCCCACAAAACCTAGTGCCATGACGATCTCCAACGTCTGTGGAGTTGCAGGGACGTGCACCACCGTCAGCCCTGCGAGTCAGAAGCACAACCCCGCATGCACGAAATTGCACGAACCCGGGCAGAGCCACACCTCTGACACCCCTCCACGCAAGAGGAGCCGGACTTGTCCCACGGCCGGCGGGCCCTTGGGCCTGTTGGATTCCACAGGCCCAGAACGCACGAAAGGCCCCTAGAAACCGCCGTGTGGTGCCGAGGCGAGTGGAAGTGGAGGGTGTCGGCGGATGGCGGCCCTGAGGTCCGGCTGACCTGGACGAGCCGACCGCGCTGCGCAGGAAGTCGGCGGGCCCGACTTCCTGCGCACGGTCGGGTGTTGCTCAGGAGCGGGTGGTTCGGGCGGCGCGGGTGCGGCAGTGGGTGAGGGCGGGTTTGAGGCGGGGGTCGGGGTTGGGGGTGGTGGTGAGGAGTTCGCCGGCGGTGGTGAGGGTGGTCCAGTAGTGGGTGGGGTCGCCGGTGGTGGGGTGGGGTTGGGTGGCGGTGAGGGAGAGGTAGGCGGTGGTGAGGTTGCCGGTGGTGAACCAGCGGGTGAGGCCGTGTTGGTGGCCGGCGCGGATGCTGCCGTGGGCGTCGATGGCGGTGAGGAAGAGTTCGATGACGGCGAGGTCGCGGTTGTCGGGGGTTTTGGGGATGTCGAAGACGCCGAGGGCTTCGAGGAGTTCGCCGGTGTCGTTCTCGGTGCCGGGGCGGGGGTTGGCGAGCAGGGCGTCGAAGCAGTCGTCGAGGCGGCGCTGCGTCTCGGCCGCCGGGATGCCGAGGGCGATGCAGACGGCGCGGGCTGAGCGCAGGGGCTCGCGGGTGCGGCGCGCGAGGGTGGCGTAGGTGTCGGCGGGGGTGGAGCCGGTGTCGAACAGGTGGCGGGCGGTGAGGGGGAGTCGCATGGTGGGCACCTGTTCAGACGGTGAGGAAGGTGGCGGGGGAGGGTGCGGGGGCGATCAGGGCCCAGACGAACTTGCCGACGCCGCCGGCGCGGGGGCAACAACCCCACTTCTCGGCGAGTTCGTTGACGAGGAGGACGCCGCGTCCGTGTTCGTCCTCGGGCGTGGGGGTGTGGAGGGAGGGGCGGCCGGTGCCGGCGTCGTGGACTTCGAGGCGCAGGCGGTCGCGGACGACGGCGAAGCGGACCTCGATGAGCCGGTCGGCGGGGGCGTCGGTGTGCTGGACGGCGTTGGCGAAGAGTTCGCCGAGGAGGAGTTCGGCGGTGTCGCGGTAGCGGTCGCCAGTGGGGAGCGCGGCGAGGTAGGCGCGGAGCAACTGCCGGGCGACGGGAGTGGATTCCGTGCGGGAGTCCAGGCGCGCGGCGAACGTGCGGGGGCGGGGAGCGGTACGGATTTTGAGCATGGCGAAGCACCTCAAGGGGAGGGTGTATGCGAATGGAGTGCGCCCACTTCGGTCAGTAGTCGAATGACTACCAGGATGGCTCAGCCTGCTCTAGGATCGAAAGAGTTTCAAATCTCTAGTCCGGCGGATTTTAAAGAAGGCGATCTTGGTTCGTCGCACACTTGACCCAACGTCATCCCCATTGGAAGCCCTGGCTGTTCAGATCAGCCGGTCGCGCCAGGCCAAGGGGATGACACAGATCGAACTCGGCGTGCGAGTCGGGTACTCCAACGTCTACATCTCGAACGTGGAGCGGGCTAAACAAGCGCCGTCTTTAAAGTTCGTAGAACGCGTGGATGCCGCCCTCGATGCCGGTGGCGCCCTGACGGGACTGTGGTGGAGCTGGAAGAACGGCGCTCTGTTGCCGGGGTTCTCCGAGTACCTTCGCCGGGAGCGCGAAGCGATCACAGTCAGACTGTTCGACACGGATATGGTGTCGGGCATACTCCAGCACCCGGACTACAGCGCGGCCTACGAGGCCGGCATCGTCCGTCGAGGGGAAGCGACGCAGGAGCAGGCCGACGAGAGGCTCAGCCTGCTGGCGCAGCGTCAACTCATGCTTGACAGAGGAACGATGATCCACGTCGTCCTGGACGAGGGAGTCCTGCGTCGACCGATCGGCGGTCGGGAGATTATGGCCGTGCAACTCTCTCACCTGGAGAGCCTGTGTGATCACCCAAATGTGATCATCCAGATCTCTCCGTACCGCCTCGCCGAGGATCGGTCGCTGTCCCACCCCGTCACGCTCTTGACCCTCCCCAATCGTGCTTTGGTCGGGTACACGGAGACGCTTCAACGGGGATACCTGGAACAAGACGCCGAGACGGTGGCTCGATGGGTCGATAGATACGATCGACTCCAGGTCAACGCGCACAGCCAGCCGGACAGTTTGGCCATGATCCGGGAGACACGGGAGGAACTGGACCATGCATGACCCAACGGGCGCCAAGTGGCGCAAGAGCACCTACAGCAATGGCGGGGGCGGCTGCGTAGAGGTGGACGATGTGCACCCGGGCAGGGTCCGTGACTCCAAGGACCCCCAGGGCCCGGCGCTGGCCTTCTCGGCCGAGGGCTGGGACTCGTTCGTTGCCGCTGTCCGAAGCGGCGAGTTCGGCGAAGTCTGAATCGAAGCCGGATGTGAGGCCTCCGGCCGGGGCTGCTTCCGAGGAGTGTGGCGCCGCATCGTCGGCTTCATGCTGGCTTGCATCGCCGATGGGCGAGCAGCCGGGGGGCACGGCGCGTCTCCTGCGGGCAAGGGGTGACGAAGGGTTCCACTGGCGCCAGGCCGCGCGGGCCACGGTCTGGCGTCGGGTGCACGCTCCTCGGGGGCGGGCACCGTTGAGCCTGGCCACCCGACGGATGTCCTTCTCTGTGATGACGCTGCGTGAGAAGTCCCAGGAACTCTCGACCTGATCGCCGGCGGCACCAAGACCGTCGGGGTGCGCGTCGGCTACCCCAGCATGCGAAAGATCCATCCGGGGCAGCTGCTCGTCTTCGAGTCCGGGGACGCCCGCTACCGCACCCGGCTCACCGAGGTGGTGGAGTGTCCGGGCTTCGACGCGATGCTCGACGCCGAGGACCTGGAGGCGATCGGATCCGAGGGGGTGAGCCGGGCCGAACTCCTCGCCGCCTATCGCGAGATCCACCCGCTGGAGAAGGAGCGGCTCGGCGTCCTCGCGATCCACCTGCGGCTCGCCCCGTAGCCGGGGAGCGACCGCGCTGCGCGGGAAGTCGGCGGGGCCGACTTCCTGTGCGCGGAACGGGTTTTCAGGTGCGGGTGGTGTGGGTGGCTTGGGTGCGGCAGTGGGTGAGGGCGGGTTTGAGGCGGGGGCCGGGGGAGGGGGTGGCGGTGAGGAGTTCGCTGAGAAACCGCTGGGCATCGGTTCGGCCTTGACCTACGATCGCGCGAATGATCACTCATGGAGCGATACTCGACACCGCCCTCGCCCGGATCACCGCTGGTTACGTGTTCCCCGAGAAGACGGCGGCCATGGAAGTGGCGATCCGGAACCGGCTGGCGGAAGGCGCTTATGAGGGCCTGGACGAGCGGGGGCTGTGCGAGCGGGTCACGGAGGACTTGCAGGGGGTGTGTCCGGACAAGCACCTGCGGCTGCTGTGGAGCGAGGAGCCGCAGTCGATGGACGAGGAGCCGGAGGACGTCGCCCGGGCCCGGTTCGAGCGGTACGCCCGGGAGAAGAACTACGGCATCCGGCGGGCAGAGCAGCTCGACGGCAACATCGGCTACCTCGATCTGCGCATGATTCCCCCGGCCGGGGTGGGCGGTCCCGCGATCGCCGCCGCGATGCAACTGGTCGCTTCCACCGAGGCGTTGGTCATCGACCTGCGGCAGTGCAGCGGCGGTTCACCGGAGGGTGTGCAGCTGTGGTGCAGCTACTTCTTCGCTGACGACGAGGTGCACCTCAACGACATCTACGACCGGGCTACCGACTCCACCCGCCAGTACTGGACCCTCGGGCACCTCGCCGCGCCGCGCTATTCGGACCGTCCGGTGGCGGTGCTGACCAGCGACTTCACGTTCTCCGGTGGGGAGGAGCTGTCGTACAACCTGAAGGTGCTCAAGCGTGCGACGCTGGTCGGGCAGACGACGCGTGGTGGCGCCCACCCGACGGCCCGTATTCCTGTCGCGCCGCATGTGACGGTGACCGTGCCGGCGGCCCGCTCGATCAACCCGGTCACCGGCACCAACTGGGAGGGCGTTGGCGTGGAGCCGGACGTGGCGGTTGCCGCTGAGGATGCGCTGGAGAAGGCACTGGAACACCTTCGCGCGTAGTCGAGTCCCCCGGCTGCTCAGTCCTGAGCAGCCGGGGGGCCTATGCGAGGCAACTGGTGCGGCGCGGTCACGCTCAAGGCTCAGCCACCACATGGTCCCGCCGCCCCCGTGAGCGGCGGGACCCAAGGGGTGGCGGGACCAGGGGGTGGCGGGTCAGGCGGGGCGGATGCCCGGGTTGCCGGCCTCGGTGACGAAGGAGGCGGCGGTGGTGACGGTGCCGCCGGGGCGGGTGATGTGGGAGACGGCCCGGTAGTCGGCGCGCACCTGGTGGCGGTCCAGGGTGAGCGTGGTGTAGCCGCGCCGCCCGTCGTAGAACTTCATGTGCGGGTTGGCCGACATCAGGTTCTGCCAGTTGGACGGCCGCTCCTCGCCGTCGCCGTCGCTGCTGATCGAGGTGCCGACGAACTCCACGCCCACGGTGCGCGAGTCCGGCTTGTCGAAGTCGCGCTTGACGTCCAGGGCGTAGGCGACGTGGACGTCACCGGTGAGCAGCACCAGGTTCTCCACCCCGGCCCGGTCGACGGCGGCCAGGAAGCGCTCGCGGGCGGCCGGGTAGCCGTCCCAGGCGTCCATGGAGAGCTTGGAGCGCTCGGCGGTGGTGTTCTTGCGGCGGGAGAAGACGACCTGCTGCGGCACGACGTTCCAGGTCGCCCGGGAGCGGCGCAGGCCCTCGGCGAACCAGCGCTCCTGGGCGGCGCCCATCAGGGTGCGCCTGGGGTCCTCGGACTCCGGGGTGGGGTACTGCCAGCCGTCGCCGTTGGCCTGGTCGTCGCGGTACTGGCGGGTGTCGAGGATGTCGAACTGCGCCAGCTGCCCGAAGTGGACGCGCCGGTAGAGGGTGAGCTCGGTGCCGCGCGGCTGCGGCATCCGCAGCGGCATGTTCTCCCAGTACGCGCGGTAGGCGGCGGCGCGGCGGGCGATGAACGGCGCCGGGTCCTGGCCCTTCTCGGGGATGCCGGCCGCGTAGTTGTTCTCCACCTCGTGGTCGTCCCAGGTGACGTACCAGGGGTGGGCGGCGTGCGCGGCCTGGAGGTCGGGGTCGTTCTTGTAGAGGGAGTAGCGCAGCCGGTAGTCCTCCAGCGTGGCCGTCTCGTGGTCGAACAGCGCCGGCAGGGTGCGGTCGGTGTACTTGCGGTCGCCGCCCGCCGCGTCGATGCCGTACTCGTAGATGTAGTCGCCGACGTGGAACACCGCCGCCAGGTCCTCGTCGGCCAGGTGGCGGTAGGCGGTGAAGTAGCCGTCCTCGTAGGCCTGGCAGGACACCAGCCCGAAGCGGACGGCGTCCAGCCTGCGCCCGCGCTCCGGCGCGGTGCGGGTGCGCCCCACGGGGCTGCTCCAGGCGCCGACGGTGAAGCGGTACCAGTACACCCGGTCCGCGTCGAGGCCGTCGACGTCCACGTGCACCGCGTAGTTGAACTCGGCGTGCGCGCGGGCGCTGCCGCGCCGCACCACCTTGCGGAACCGCTCGTCGCGGGCCAGCTCCCAGCCCACCCGCACCGAACCGGTGGGCGGCAGACCGGCGCCGGGCTCCAGCGGGCGCGGCGCCAGGCGGGTCCACAGCACGACGGACTCGGGCAGCGGGTCGCCGGAGGCCACGCCGAGGGTGAACGGGTCGCCGGTGATGGCGCGCGGGCCGAACTCGGCGTCCTCGGCGTGCGCGGACGGCAGGTTGACGGTGAACGCCAGCGCGGCGGCGGCCGAGGTGACGGTGAGGAAGCGGCGCCGGTCCAGCCGCGCGGCGGCCTCGCGCAGCTGCTGGTCGGGGGAGGGGCGGTCGGCAGGGCGGGTCATGGGGTGAAGGCCTTTCGCTGCTCGGCGGTGTGCGAAGGAATTCGAGTGGACCGCGCCGTACGCCAGGGGTCGGAATTCCGGCAGCCGAGTGATCATCTGATGGGGGATCAGTGAAGGTCCGACAAATCCCCCCGGGTGGACGGAAACGGACGCGCGTAGCGTCACCCGCGCGACCGGTCCACTTGGCCGGCGGCCGCAGGCCCTCCCGCCACCGTCCGGGCCCGCCACCGGCCCCGGCCGGCCCGCAGGCCCCGCACCGCGGCCGCCCGGCAAAGCCCCGAACCCGCACGAGGGGACGGCTGCTCCGTACCCGGAACGGGCCGCGCGACGAGATCCACCCCCACTGCACACAGGCGCTGGCAAAGTCAAGAAAAACCACCCGAACGGGGGGGTCCACTTCTACGCCGGAGGGCGGTCGTGATGTACAACACGCTGGCACCCCAAGCGAGTTGACTGATAGGAATCACCCCGGGGGACCCGACCATCAGCTCACACCTCTGGGAGGGAACCATGAAGAACCGCTTCGTACGTCGTGCGGGTGTTGTGGTGGCCGGCCTCGCCGTCCTGACAGTCGGCTTCGGCAGCACGGCGGCCATGGCGGCCGCCCCGGCCCCTGCCCTGGCCCCGGTCGCAGTGGTCCAGAACGTCACGCCCGCCATCACGGCCGTGCAGACCTGGACCTACGTCACCGGCCCGCTGGAGACCACGCTCACCCTCGACACCACCGCCCGCTCCGCGTCCATCGTGGTGTACGCGAACGTGCCGCTCCTCGGCAAGGTCAAGGTCGGCAGCGCCTCCGGCAGCCTGACCGAAGGCATCACCTTCCACCTGGGCCTGTCGCCGTTCGTCAACGGCACGCAGAGGTTCTACCTGGTCGGCGACGACGTGCACCTGTACTACGACTTCGACGCGCTCGGCAAGCACTACACGGGCGACGTCAAGCTCGGCACGCTCCCGCCGTTCTAGCAGCCCCGCTCCACACCTCCGGCGCCGCCCGCCGCCCCCGCGACCCGGGGGCGGCGGGCGGACCCACACCCGCACCAGCCGCCCGGCCCCCGCCACGGCCACCCGCGCGAACGCCGGCCCTACAACTGCTGCGGCAGCCAGCCGTTCTGCACCGCCCGCATCCCGAACTCGAAACGACTGCGCGCACCCAGGCGCTCCATCAGATCCGTCGCCACCCGCCGCGCCGTCCGCGACGACACCCCCAGCCGCTTGGCGATCGCCTCGTCCGTCAGCCCCTGCGCCAGCAACCGCACCACCGTCGCCTCCTGCGCACTGAGCCCGCCCTCGTCCCGCACCGCCGACGGCCCCAGCTCCCGCGCCTGACCCCACACGTGCTCGAACAGCGCGCACAGCGCCACCAGCGTCCCGTGACCGGTCAGCACGACCGCCCCCGCACGGGTGTCCTCCCCGCTCACCGGGATCAGCGCCGTCGCCCGATCGAAGATGATCATCCGGGTCGGCAGCTCCGGCACCGTCCGCACCTCCCCGCCCAGCTCCGCCAACCAGCCCACGTACGCCACCGTCGGCTGGCTGTTGCGCACACTGTCCAGGTACACCGTCCGCATCCGCACCCCCCGGCCCAGCAGATCCCGGTCATGCGGCCGGGACGCCTCGATGCTCTCCGGAGAATGCCCGCCACCCGGCGCGAAGGTCATGATCTCCGCCGTCAGGCCACGGGCCAGCGACGCGATCCGGTCCCGGATCTGGTCCAGGCCCACCAACTGCTCCACCCCCGCGTGCGAGGCGGCCGGCCGCAGATCCGCGTACTCCGCGATCAACTGCGCGGCCGCCGCCCGGGACGCCTCGATCCGCAGCTGCTGCGCCGCCAGATCCGCCTGCTGACGGGCCATCAGCAACTCCATGCCGACCTGCGGCGACACCGCACGCAGCTCGCCCTCCCGCTCGTAGGAGGGCCGGATCAGCGCCAGCTCGCTCAGCAGGTCCAGACAGCGCCGGACCTCCTCCTCGCTGCGCCCGAGCCGCTCCGCCAGCGCCCGCACCCCGTCGCCGGGATGCGCGAGCATGCTGCGGTAGACGCTCTCCGACACGGCATCCAGCCCGAGTGCGGTCAGCATGCCTCGTTACCCCCCGGTGTGTAAGGCCTGAATCGCCAATCGCTGCGTACGCGATCATCGCACGCGAGTGCGAGAGGGGGCCAGCAAGCGGTCCTGGACGGTTCCGGACACCGCCGGAACCGTCCAGGTTGATCCTCTATGCCGGGATGTCGACGGTTCGGCAGAGTCCGTTCCATGTACCTGATTCACGCCGAGATCCAGGCCCCGGCCCCGGCCCCGGCCTCGGGAGCAGCGCTCGCGCCCGACACCGCCGGGGTGCTGCTGGCGAGCGCGCGGCCCCAGGAGCGCATCGAACACGTCGCCGTGCACGAGGGCGCCGGGCCCGGCGCCGTCCTCGGCGTCTACCTGGTCGCCGGCCGGCTGAGCGCCGCCGAGACCGTCGTCGACGCGTTCTGCCGGCGCGCGGTCGAGACCGTCCCCGCGCTGCGCGGCTGGACGCTCACCCGCGTCGGCGCCCCGCTCGTCGCGCCGTTCTACGAGCGCCTGCTGGACTGATCCGGCCCGGCTGGACGGATTCGGACGCTGCCGCTTCCGTCCACCGGAGAACCCTTCCACCCGCCCTGAACTGCGACGAAGCTAGTACTCGCCAGCAGGGCCCACCGCCCGGAGGCAAACCGGCCGAGCGTCTACCGCGGGACGCGACACCGGACTCACCGCCACCCGTCCAGTTCTCGAAAGAGGTCAACTCCCATGCTTCGCACCCCGCTCGCCAAGGCCGCCGCGGTCGCCGCCCTCGCCCTCGCCGCTGCCCTGCCGATCGCCGGCCAGGCCTCGGCGAACACCATCTGGGACAGCCCCGCCCCGGCCCCGGCCGCCACGACGGCGAACACCATCTGGGACGCCCCGGCCCCCGCGCCGGCCACCGTGACCCCGGCGAACACCATCTGGGACTGACCCGCCCCGCGCCGGCCACCGCCGTGAACACCCTCCGGGACTGACCCGCCCCGCCGCCGCCCGAGGCCACCCGACCGCTGCTCCTGCAGGGTAGCTGTCCGCCTCCCTCCGGGCCACGCCCCCCGACTTCCCGTGCCCGCACCGGGCGCCCACCGCCGCTCTCACCCCGTCAGGACGTGTCGTCGTGCCCTCCGCGCTCTCCAAGCTCGCCCGCGTCACCCTCGCCGCCTCCATCGCCGCCTCCGGCGCGATAGCCGCCACGGCCGTCACCACCACCGCGGCCCACGCCGCCGCCTCGTCCACCGTCGGCGGCCAGATCACCCGGTCGGAGATCCTCTCCCGCGCCCAGTACTGGTTCAACCAGAACCCGGGCCTCACCTACAACCAGGGCGCGACCTTCCCCGACTCCAGCGGCCGCTACTACCGCAAGGACTGCTCCGGCTACGTCTCCATGGCCTGGCACCTGGGCTACAGCGCCACCACCCAGTCCATCGCCACCGACGAGAGCTACGAGATCCCGCGCAGCGACCTGCGCCCCGGGGACGTCCTCAACAGCTTCTACGACCACGTCCTGCTCTTCGAGAAGTGGGACGACCCCGGCCACACGACCTTCTCCTACTACTCCTTCGGCTCCACCCCGGTGAAGCACATCGCCGGCGCCTCCATCAACGCCGCGAAGTTCGACTCGCACCCCAACGGGGACTACAAGGCGCGGCGCTACAAGAACGTCGTCGAGGACGTCAGCACCTCCCCGTCCTCGCTGCCCTCCGGCACGCTGGTCAAGTCCCCGAACGGCGCCTCGGTCAAGGTCATCATCAACGGCGCGGGCCTGCCGGTCGCCGGCTCCGACGTCGCCGCCGACGGCTACGACCTGAGCAAGATCGTCCAGGTCGACGACGGTGCCTTCAACGCCCTGCCCACCGTGCCGCCGCCCGGCACCGTGGTCCACGACCAGGCCGGCGGCTCCTCCCGCTACGTCGTGGTCGGCGGCGCGGCACTGTTCATCTCCGGCGCGGACTGGACCGCCGACGGCTACAACACCCGCGCCGACATGGGCGTCCCGTCCAGCTGGCTGCAGGGCGCGATCAACACCGGCCCGGCCACCGGACTCGTCGTGATGGACCAGTCCGGCACCGACGCCGGCCGCTACGTCGTCGTCAACGGCACCGCCATGCACATCTCCGCCGCCGAGTGGACCGCCGACGGCTACAACACCCAGTCCCTGATGGGCGTGCCCAGCGACTGGCTGAAGGCCGCCATCGCCAAGCCCATGCCCAACGGCACCGTCCTGATGGACCAGTCCGGCACCGACCCCAGCCGCTACGTCGTCGTCAACGGCGCCGCCGTGCACATCTCCGCCTCCGAGTGGACCGCCGACGGCTACAACCTCCAGTCCCTGATGGGCGTGCCCGGCGAGTGGCTCAACACCACGGCCAAGAAGACCGTCCCGGACGGCACCCTGATCAAGGGCCAGGCCGGCACCGACCCGTCGATCTACGTGATGGCCAACAACTCCGCACTGCCGATGACCAGCGCCGAGTTCACCACCGTCTACGCCAACCAGCCGGTCCTGGGCGTCCCGGAGGAATGGGAGGCCGCCGAGGTCGCTCGCCCGCTCGCCAACGGCACCCTGATCACCGACGCCGCCGGCACCGACTCCACCGTCTACGTGATGGCCGGCGGCCTGGCCGTCCCGCTCACCTACGCCGACTTCACCGGCTACGGCTACGACAAGCTGCCGCTGCGCGGCGTTCCCGGCAGCTGGGAGCAGTCGGCCGCCGCCAAGAGCGCCCCCGCCGACGGCACCCTGCTCCAGTCCTCCGACGGCCCCACCGTCTGGCAGGTCGTCAACGGCGGCAGCAAGAAGGCGGCCGCACCCGGCTCCTACAACGCCGCCGACGTGGTGAAGGTCCCGACCGCGCTGACCGCCAAGCTCCCCACCGTCGCCTGACGCACCCACCCCGCCAGGGCGGCCCGGCCACCGCAGGCCGGGCCGCCCCGCGCCCGCACGCACCGCACCTGCACACACGTACCGCGCCCGCACGCACCCGCTCGTCCGACCAGCCAACCCGCATCTGCCCAGGGGGACTTCCGTCATGACCGCCGCCGCCCGCAAGACACCGGCCCTCGCCGCCGCCACCGTCCTGCTCGCCCTGGCCGCCCCGCTCGCCCTCGGCGGCCAGGCCTCCGCGGCCTCGGTGTCCACCTGGGACAAGGTCGCCCAGTGCGAGAGCGGCGGCAACTGGAGCATCGACACCAACAACGGCTACTTCGGCGGCCTCCAGTTCTCCCAGAGCACCTGGCTCGCCTACGGCGGCAGCCAGTACGCCCCCTACGCCAACCGGGCGACCAAGCAGCAGCAGATCCTGATCGCCGAGAAGGTCCTCGCCGGGCAGGGCCAGGGCGCCTGGCCGCACTGCGGCCCGGCGGCCAACCTGGGCGCCGACCACGCCAACCCCTACCCGGCCGGCACCTCCTACCCCGACCCGGCGTCGCTGCCCACCGGCACGCTCGTCAAGTCGCCCAACGGCTCCTCGGTCAAGATCCTGATCAGCGGCGCGGGCCTGCCGGTCGCCGGCTCCGACGTCGCCCCCGACGGCTACGACCTGAGCAAGATCGTCCTGGTGGACGACGCCCGCTTCAACGCCCTGCCCACCACCCCGCCCGAGGGCACCGTCGTCCACGACCAGGCCGGCGGCTCCTCCCGCTACGTCGTCGTCGCCGGCGCGGCGCTGTCCATCTCCGGCGCGGACTGGACGGCGGCCGGCTACAACACCCGCCCCGACATGGGCGTCCCCACCGCCTGGCTGCAGAACGCGCTCACCAACACCCTCCCGACCGGCCTCGTCGTCCACGACCAGGCCGGCGGCAACGCCCGCTACGTCGTCGTCTCCGGCGCCGCCCTGCCCATCTCCGGCGCCGAATGGACCGCCGACGGCTACAACACCCGCGCCGACATGGGCGTCCCCGGCGCCTGGCTCGCCTCCGCCACCCAGGCCACCGTCCCGAACGGCACCGTCGTCAACGGCCAGGCCGGCACCGACCCGTCGATGTACGTCATGGTCAACGGCACCGCCCTGCACATCTCCGGCAGCGAGTGGACCGCCGACGGCTACAACACCAAGACCCTGATGGGCGTGCCCGAGGCCTGGCTGCAGGGCGCCGTCGCCAAGCCCCTGAAGAACGGCACGGTCCTCACCGACGCCGCCGGCACCGACTCCACCGTCTACGTGATGGCCGGCGGCCTGGCGGTCTCCCTGACCTACGCCGACTTCACCGCCATGGGCTACGACAAGCAGCCGCTCATGGGCGTCCCCGGCACCTGGCTGGGCGCGGCCGCCGCCAAGAGCGCCCCCGCCGACGGCACCCTGCTGCTCTCGCCCGACAGCCCCACCGTCTGGCTGGTCGCGGGCGGCGGCAAGAAGGCCCTCACCGCAGCCGACTTCGGCCCCGGCAAGTACAGCCTCGCCGACGTGGTCAACGTCCCGACCGCGCTGACCGCCAAGCTCCCGACCGCCACCGCGTAACCCCGGCCCCCGACCACCCCGAGCCGCCCGGCCACACCCGCCGGGCGGCACGGGCGCGCCCCGGAGACGCCCGAAACCCGCGTGCCCCACCGGACACCGCTCCGGTAGCCTGCAGACCATGTCGAGCCCCGAGGCATCCAGGGTGGGGGCTTTCGGTCACGCGCCGTCAGCCCCCTGAACCCCCGAGCCGCGCACCCCGCCCTCCCGCCGCACCCCGCAGCCGGACGGGCACGCCCTCAGGCCCCGGGCGCTGACCGCGGTGACGAGACGCCGACCTCCCGCGCATCTCCTCACTCCGGAGCCCTCAGATGTCCCCGACACGCCCGATGCCCCTCCCGCTGTACCTCCTCGCCCTGGCCGTCTTCGCCATGGGCACCTCCGAGTTCATGCTCGCCGGCCTCCTGCCCGACCTCGCCGCCGACCTCGGCGTGAGCGTCGGGGCGGCCGGCCTGCTCGGCCCCGCCTTCGCCGCCGGAATGGCCCTCGGCGCCCCACTGATGGCCGCCCTCGCCCGCACCTGGCCCGCCCGCACCAGCCTCCTCGGCCTCCTCCTCGCCTTCGCCGCCGCCCACGCCGCGGGCGCCATCACCACCAGCCTCCCGCTCCTGTGCGCCACCCGCGTCGCCGCCGCCCTCGCCTGCGCAGGCTTCCTCGCCGTCGCCCTGACCACCGCCGCCACCCTGGTCGCCCCCGACCGCAAGGGCCGCGCCCTGGCCGTCCTGCTCTCCGGCACCACGCTCGCCACCATCGCCGGCGTCCCGGCAGGCGCCGCCCTCGGCACCCTGCTCGGCTGGCGCGCCACCTTCTGGGCCGTCGCCGCCCTCTGCCTGCCCGCCGCCGCCGGCCTCCTGCGCGGCATCCCGGCCGCACCCGCCCCACACGACAGCGCCCCGCATGACACCGCCCCGCATGACACCGCCGAACCGGCGCTGCGCACCGAACTCGCCCAACTGCGCCGCCCCCGTCTGCTCCTGGTCATGGCGCTCGGCGCCCTGGTGAACGCCGCGACCTTCGCCGGCTTCACCTTCCTCGCCCCCGTCGTCACCGACACCGCCGAACTGGGCCGGCTCTGGATCCCCGTCGCCCTGGTGCTCTTCGGCGCCGGCTCCCTGCTCGGCGTCACCACCGCCGGACGCCTCGCCGACCACCGCCCCCGCCTGCTCCTCGCGGCCGGCGGCCCGCTGCTGCTCGCCGGCTGGCCCGCCCTCGCCGTCCTGGCCGAGGAGCCGGCCGCGCTGCTGGCCCTGGTGTTCGTGCAGGGCGCGCTGTCGTTCGCACTGGGCACCACCCTGATCACCCGGGTCCTCTACGAGGCGGCCGCCGCCCCCACCATGGCCGGCTCGTACGCGACCGCGGCCCTCAACGTCGGCGCCGCCACCGGACCGCTGGTCGCCGCCCCCACCCTGGGATCCAGCGCCGGGCCGCTGGGCCCACTGTGGGCGAGCGCCCTGCTCGTCCTGCTCGCGCTGTTCGCCGCTGTCCCGCTGCGCGGGGTGGTCGCCCCCCGCCACGGCGGTGCGTAACAGGCCCCGGGCCGCACCTCGCGGCAGCTGCGCCGTGGGGGGGGGGGGGGGGGGGCGCCCCCCCCCCGCCCGCCCCCCCCGCCGGGGGGGGGGCGCGCCCCCGGCGGCCGGGGGGGGGGGTCGCCCACACAGGCCCGCGGTGGGGGCGGGGGTGCGCCCCCCC
>NZ_JBIUSS010000013.1:136856-256264 GCF_044741445.1 Kitasatospora sp. NPDC088160
CGCCCCGGCGGCCCCCCCCCCCCCGGCGGCGGGGGGGGCCCCCCCCCCCCGCGGGGGCCCCCCCCCGCCCCCCCCCCGCCCCCCCGCGCCGCGGGCGGGGGGGGGGGGGGGGGGCCCCCCCCCCCCCCGGCGGCCGTACGCCCCGTCGGTGGGCACGGCCCCGGCGCGGCACCATCCGTGTACGCCCCTTCACGTCCTGCCGTGAGCCGGTGATGCCTCCCCGCGCCCCCGTTGCGTCCGCCGGGGCACCGGCGCGTCGACGCCGGCGGGCGCGGGCCGACCCCCTTGACTTGGGGGGCGGGGCGCCCCGGACCGGTTCCGCCGTGTGTGCGCCCCGCGCCCGCCGGTTCGGAGAGGACGGCCTTGAAGGTTCTGACGCACAACGTGATGTTCCTGTCCTGGCTGACGCAGAAGAGCGAGGGCGACTGGAACAATGCGGCGCGCTCGCGGCTGATCGCCGAGTCCGCGTACGTCGCGGACCACGACGTGCTGGTCTTCCAGGAACTCTTCGACCCCGGCCCCTCCGAGGAACTGATGCAGGGCCTGGAGGACCGGGGGTACCGCCACCGCACGCCGGTGGTCGGGGTGGACGAGTCGGGCTGGGCCGCCACGCACGGCCGGCAGATCTCCCCGCTGCACGCCCGCGGCGGGGTCGCGATCGTCAGCAGGTGGCCCATCCTGCGGATGGAGCAGTACGTCTACGAGGTGGCCTGCGGCTGGGACGCCGAGGCCGCCAAGGGCTTCGCCTACGCCGTACTGGAGGTCGCCGGCCGGCGCGTGCACGTGGTGGGCACCCACCTGCAGTCCGACGACGGCGCCTGCCTGACCGGCCAGGCGAGGATCATGCGCCGCTCCCAGCTGCGCGACATCGACGTCTTCCTGACGGACCGCCGCATCCCGGCGCACGAGCCGGTGATCGTCGCCGGGGACTTCAACACCGACCGCCACTCGCCCGACTTCCAGGACGTCCTGGGCTTCGGGAACCTCCACGAGGCGGGCCCCCGGACCGGCTGGAAGTACTCCTTCGACACCATCGCCAACGACGCCGCCCTGCACCGCCACCCGGCCGACCCCGCCGAGGACACGGACCACGTCCTGCTCCGCAAGGGCCACGCCCCGCCGTGCGACGCCTGGACGAGCGAGGTCCTGAAGACCGCCTCGCCGAGCTGGGAGGCGGGCGGCCGGGCCTTCACCGACTACAGCGACCACTACCCGGTGACCGCGGGCCGCTGAGCCCGGGCCGGCCCCCGGACGGCCGCCCGCGGACCGGCACGCCCGCCCGGCAAGCGCGAGCCGTCCGACAGGAGGAGCGGATATGAGCTACTCGGCACCACAGCAGTTCGGCGAACTCACCTTCGTCTTCAGCACCGGCGAGACCAGACCGCCCGAGGGCTACCACGCCCTGTGCAGCGTCATCCCCGACAACGCCCCGATGACCTGGGTGAGGGGGAGCACCGGCGGCTCGGCCGCGCTGGCCGAGCCCAAGCAGTGGCGCAAGGTCACCGACTCCGACGGGGTGCTGCGCGGCCTGGTGCCGGTGGCCCCTCCCGGGTACCGGGCGCTGAGCGCGCTGTGGTCCTCGGACACGGTCCACGGGCCCCATGACGTCCTGCGCGACCTCGGCGGCGCGGCCTTCGTCGCCCAGGGCGACCTGCGCTGCGTGAAGGAGGAGATCGGCGGACGCCCCTACGTGGCCGTCGGCGCCTGGCGCGGGCGCGGCGGCCTGGAGATCCCCGAGACCGTCCGCCCCGAGACGATCCCCGGCGGCACGGGCTGCCTGCTGACCCCCGGCATCGCGACCTGGATCTCCTACTTCGACGGCGACTACGAGGGGGAGGACCCCGGCGACGTCCACGTGCTGGACGTGCCGATGCGGCAGGTCCGGCAGGGGACGGCGAAGGGCCCGGCCGTCACGGACGGAGGCGACGTGCCCGAGCGGACCGAGCCGGTCGTCGACCGGGAGGTGCTCCTCCCGTGCACCGCCGTCCTCGACCGGGGCGCGTCCACGGAGTGGATCCTGCGCAACTCGCCGACGTACACGGTGCGGCGCAAGCGGTTCTACACCCGGGTCGCGGTCACCGACCTGCGGGAGGACCCGGGCCCGGGCACGGTCGGCGCCACCGTCCCGTGGGGGGTGGACGAGGCGCAGGCGCAGGCCTGCCGCGAAGCCGTCGGCCTGTCCGTGGGGTTCGAGGCGGGCGTCGAGACCGAGGGCTTCGGCGCCAGGGCGGGCGCCTCCCTCAGCCGCGAACTCGGCTACGACAGCACGCGTTTCGTCGCCGCCATGACCCAGGAGCGGCAGGAGGTCCGCGCCCCCGCGCCGGGCCTGCACCTCACCGCGCTGTACGTCGAGAGCCACCGCATCGAGGTCGTCCGCAACGACCCGGACCACACGCTCCCCTCGGACCGGGCGGGCCTGACGTTCAACGCCCACGCGTCCTGGACGGCGCCCACCTACCCGCCGCGCCCGGCCCGCTGAGGGGCCGGCGCCCCGCGGCGGCCGGCCCCGCTGCGCACCGGCCGGTGCGCCCCGACCGCCGCTGTCACCGCGCCGTTGACTGTTCATCAGATCTTGCGAACTCGTGGTCGTCGGCTGGTTGGGCCGGCCGGGCGGTGGCTACGCTCGGCCGTGTCGTCCGATGGGGGGCGGCACCCGTCGCGTGCCGCACGCGCCCGGCCCTCGTGGCCCTCGGGCGTCGGAGCGGAGCACGCGCGGGCGGTTCCCACGGGAGTGGATCATGAGCTCTGTTGGTCGCAAGACCGTCGCGGTGATGGCCGCGGCCTTGGCCTCGCTGGGCGCGGGGAGCGCGGTCACCGCGTCCGCGGCCGCCTCGCCGGCCCCGCCGTGCAGCGGGGCGGAGTGCCCCAGCCTCAAGCCGACCAGGCTCTCGGCCAGTCAGGCGAGCCTGAACGTCACCCAGATGCAGCTGGAGAACATCCACGCGATGGCCTCGGACGCGGTGACCGGGGAGCCCATCCGAGGCGCCCGGATCGTGTTCGCCACCGTGGGCGGCCGGACGCTGGGCGCGGCCTACACCGACTACGACGGCATCGCGGCGATCACCGCCCCCGAGAACCTGGGCCCCGGCACCCTGCAGGAACTGCTGGGCGGCTACGAGGCCGCGATGGTCGGCGACGGAGTCCACGCCCCGGCCGGCGCCCACGGGGCCATCACCATCGGCACCGACCAGGGCCCCGGCGTCCCGGGCAACCCGTGTGCCGTGTGCAGCGACCGCGGGCTCAAGCAGGACGTGGTCCCCGTGGACTGGAGCCGGTAGGGGCGCGGGTGCGGCACCGGCCGGTGCGGCCCCGGGCGTGAGCGCGCCCGGGGCCGCGGGACGATGAGAGGGCGGGACACCATGACGGAGCCGGACACCAGGACAGAGCCGGACATCATGACAGGGCCGCACACCGTGACGGAGCGGCCGTCGCCGGTGAGTACGGACGCGATCTGGCGGCTCCCGGTGACGGTCTGCCGCATCACCGGGCTCCTGGGCGAGCGGACGGCCGGCGCCCTGCTGGAACGCGCCGTCGCGCTCGCCCGCGCCGGCGACGCGTTGCAGCCCTCCCTGATCGGGGACCGGGAGCTGGTCCCCGGCTTCCGCCGCTCCCGTTCGTGCCGGGAGTTCGCCGCGCCCGAACTGCTGGCGGCCATCGACGAGGTGCTGGAGGCGGTCGAGCACACCCTGGGCGTCTCCTGCCGCAACACCGAGCCCGACTACACCCTCAACGTGCACAACGACGGCGACTTCTACCGGCCGCACCAGGACACCAGCGCCGAGTTCTCCCCCCGGCGCCTGCTCACCTTCGTCTACTACCTGCACGGCACGCCCCGGCCGTTCGGCGGCGGCGCACTGCGCGTGTTCGACGCCGCCCTGCCGCTGTACGGCGGGACGACGGGCGAGTGGGAGAAGCGCACCTGGCGGGACTGGGAGCCCGAGCACGACAGCATCGTGTTCTTCCGCCCCACCGCCTGGCACGAGGTGCGCCCGGTGAGGTGCCCGTCCCGGCGGCCCGAGGACAGCCGCTTCGCCGTCAACGGCTGGCTGTGCAGCCCCGATCCGGCGCGCCGGGGGAGCGGGGCGCTCTGACGGGGCTGCGCCCTCAGTCCTTCAGCATCACCAGCGGCAGGCCGCCGTTGCTCCACGCGCCGCCTGTCTCGTCGACCTGGTAGCGGTCGGCCTCCAGGTCGGCGGCGAAGGCCTCCAGGAACTCCCGCAGGCCGGCGGCCTCGTAGCCGGCCCGCCAGCCCTCGTGCGACCAGTCGATGATCTGGCCGCGGCGCTGCGGGGCGGGCGGGTCCAGGTCGATGCAGATCACGTCGCCGTTGCCGATGCCGATGAAGGGGATCCACCCGGCGGACCAGGCGACGTCCCGGCGGATCACGCTGTCCTCCTCCCGCTCGTCCCAGGGCGGATCCCCGGCGTCGGCGGACCGCTCGCGCCAGTCGTCCACCATCGCGTCGAGCGAGTGGAGCTCGGTGTGCAGACCGATCAGGACCCCCGGCAGGCCGTCGTGGCAGCGGTAGGAGTCCCGGACGTCCGGCGGGAGTTCCACCCCCATCGCGGCCTCCGCCGCCCGGATCTGCTCGTCGGTGGCGCCGGGCGGCATCGCGGCCGCCAACCTCGGGGCGATCCGCCCGAGCACGGCCTCGATCCGCGCCCACAGCTGCCGCATCGGGAACTCCCCTCCGTTGTGACGAGGACCGGAACGTAGCACCCGTCACCGACAGTCGGTCGGCGGGCCCGGGCCCCGGGGCTGATTGTCGGAGCCTCCTGGTAGGAAGGGGCTGATCGTCAGCCGACCGACCGCCGACGCGTGGTCACCGAAGGAGGCCCGGATGCCCGTGGAGGACACCGCCGTGCGCGAGGACGTCATGACGGCCGGGGAGGGCCTGCGGATCTACCCCGACCCGGCGGACGTCTTCGTCGCCGACCAGGCCGAGCTGGCCCGGCACCTGCACCCGCTGGTCTCGATCGACCTGGCCCGGGTCAACCCCGCCTGGCAGGGGTGGATCCACCTGCTGAGCCCGCTGGAGCCGTCGGAGGGCCTCATCGGTGACCACACCTCGGCCTTCCACACGGGGCTCCAGGCCCCCAACTGGCTCGGCTTCACGCTGGAGGGCGACCGCTTCCGCCTGGCCGGCGACCTGCGCTACTTCGCCCGGGCGGCGGGCCCGGACGAAGTCCCCGACCCCTGGCCGGGGTTCCACGCCGGCCTCGCCGAGCACTGCGAACGCCAGGAGCGCAGCTACCGGGCGCACCGCGACAGCTTCCGCCGCGAGGGCAGGCTCGTCCTGCTCGGCGACGACGGCCTGCCGCACCCCGGCTGCACCGGCGAGATGGCCCTCCTGGACCAGCTCGGCGGCTACGCCGAATCCGCCGGCAACTGGATCGAGACCGACCTGTTCCCGCTCGACTACGACGGCGACCGCACCTGGCCCGTCGGCCCGTCCGGCCGCCGCTTCGAGTTCGTGGCGGCGGTGCCCGGCTGGCACTACCGCGGCAGCGGCGCCGACTGGATCATGCTGTTCTTCGAACCCGTCGACCGCCTCGCCCTGTTGACCTTCGACTGGAGCTGAGACGCAGCGATGCCAGCGGACGACCGACCGGGCGGCCGAGGCGGCCGAGGCGGCCAGAGCGGTCAAGGTGCGGCAGGCGCCCGAGCGGCGGCGCAGGACTTCTTCGACGCGATGCGCCGGTGGGAGGAGTGGATGGCCTCCTGCCGGCACGACACCACGGGCGACGAGCAACTGGCGGCGGTGAAGGCGGTGTTCGCCAGGCACCTGGCGGCCAGGGCGCTGGCCCGGCACCAGTCGCGCTACGACCTGCTGTGCTTCGGCACGCCGCCGGAGTTCGAGGCGCCGATCCTGCGCGTCGAACAGGAGACGCCGGGCAGGTGCTGGGTGTACGTGCCGGAAGGGTTGATCGGCGGCGAGGCCCGCTACGCGATGGTGCGCGAGGGCGGTGCGTGGAAGGCCGCGTTCAAGGAGACCGACGTCGCCCTGACGGGCCGGTGGAGGAGGTGGCCGGATCTCTGACACCCGACCGGATCTCTGACACCCGACCGGGCCGGCCGCTCCCGGCCGCTCAGGCGCGGCAGCGCAGCAGTTCCAGCGGCGGGTTGGCGAGGAGGTCGGCCCAGAAGTCCTCGCCGAACTCGCGTAGGCCGGCCTCGGACACCTGTAGCGGGACCCACTCGGCGTCGCTGAACCCGGCCGCCCGCAGGCACTGCTCGTAGACCTCGCGGCGCGGGGCCGCGCCCACGATGCTGATCGGCTGCGGGTCGAGGAGGGCCGTGATCCGCACCCGCGGCCCCGTCTCGCTCTCCTCGCCGGTCGGTTCGCAGCGGAACCCGTACGTGTCCAGGGACGGGCAGTCGAACCGGTAGTCGGGCTTCTGGGTGAGCACGAAGAACTCCCCGCCCGGCACCAGGCCCCGGTGGATGTTGCGGCACATCCGCTCCATCGCCGCGACGTCCTCGGCGTAGTTGAGGCACTGCACTCCCAGCGCGATGTCGAAGCGCCGGTCGAGGGGCCGCAGTTCGGCCACGTCGCCGACCTCGTAGCGCACACCCAGCGGGTCGCGCTGCTCGATCCTGCGCGCGGCGGTGACCATCTCGGCGGAGATGTCGACGCCGAGGACGTCCGTGGCGCCGCGCCGCTTGAACTCCCTGCTGTAGAAGCCGGTGCCGCACGCCAGGTCGAGGACCGACCGGCCGTCCACGTCCCCGACCAGGCCCAGGAAGCTCGGCACCTCCCCGTAGCGGATCAACGGCAGGGACTTGAACCCCTCGAACGCCTCGCCGATCCCGTCGTACTGCTGCACGCCCACGTGCCGCCCCTCCTGTGTGCCGCCCGCCGGGTCGCGGCCGTGGCGGAAAGTCTCCTCCGCCCCGCCGGGCCGCCGTACTGGCAGATGGCACAAAGAAGTTGGCCGGTGGATCGGGGGCGAACCCTCCTATCGCCCAACACCGCTCTTCGGGGACGGGGAAACGCCGTCGAAGGGCCATTCGAGTGACGTCCCGCGTCCTCGCGTGTCCGAACGGCCACACTGGCAGCGCTGAGGAAGCCCGCCGTTCAAAGGAGACGAGTCCGTGAAGAGCCTCGGAAGGACGCTGGTCACCGTCGGTGCCGCTGCGGTTCTGTGCATCGCAGTCCCGGCCAACGCCCAAGCCGCGGAGGGGACTTTCACCTACATCAGCAACAACCAGGAGCACACGCTGGAGAACCCCGAGGGCGACCGGTGCTACGACCTCGGCCGCCGTGTCACCGAGCTGTACAACGACACCGACGCGGAGGCGACCGTCTACCTCGGCGCCGGCTGCCGGGACGAGATCAAGACCATCAGGTCGGGTGGTTCGAGCACCCAGAGCGGCATCGGCTCGGTCAGTTTCACCGACGACGAGTAGCCGGCGCACCCGGCGGCGGGGCGGCCCGTCCGTCCGACGTGATCGTGAAGGGCTCGGACCAGTTGCCGGAATCACCGGACAGGACGACCCGGTAGTCGTCTCCAGGGGGGACGTCCGGCACGGTCACCTCCATCCGTCCCAGCAGGATGTCGAAGTCACGGGCGAGGACCCGGTCGAGGAGGGTGACGCCGCCCGCGCGCAAGGCGATGGACCCCGTGCGGTTGGTGATCTGCGCCGGCGGATCCGAGACGTCCCAGGTGACTTCGACCCGCTCGCCGACCCGCCAGACCGCCCCCGCACGAGGGGAGAGAACGCGCGGCACGTAGACGTCGCGCCGGGACGTGCGCTCGGCGGAGTGGGCGGCCACCGCCGGACCGGTGGCCTGTGCCTGTGCCGGCACCGTGGCGAGCAGGCTCGGCATGGCGGCGGCGGCCAGTGCCACCACGCCCAGGACGGGTCCGTTCCAGATCCTCATGGCCCCAGTGTCTCGGTTCGGCCCGGAGTGAGCGCACGGACGGGCGCCGCTTCCCTCGATCGGGGGAACGGCCGTCGGCGACGGAGGGCCCGTGAGGGGGGCGTGGCCCGAGGTCCGAGGGCGGCAAGCGGCCCGTCAGCCGCGTGACGGGGCGTGCGGTGCGGGCGCCACGGCCCCTTTCCCGGTGCAGGTCGGTCGCCTACGGTGGGTCACCCCGAAGACGAGGAGCGGAGGTTCCCTGTGGCGGACGAGGTGACGACGCAGTACCGCAGCTATGCCTGGGAGGACGAGCACGGCGTCAAGTACGTGGCCGCCTACCCGGGCGACGAGGAGGCCGACGAGGAGCGCAAGGCCGAGCTGCGGGCGTTGGGCGCCCGCGTGTCGGCGGACCTGGTGGCCGAACAGGAGGCCGAGCGGGAAGCCCAGCGGGAAGCCCGGCGGCCGAGGGCCGGGCGGGTGGCCGGGCGTGCAGGGCCGGCGCTGCGGCTGATCCGTGGTGAAGGCTCGTCCTGAGTGCGTGACCGGGCCCGCCGGCGCGCAGAGCGCCGGCAGGGCGGCCGGGGGGGGGGGGGGGGCCGGGGGCCCCCCCCCCCCCCGGGGGGGGGGGGGGGGGTGGCCCCGGGGGGGGCGCCGGGGGCGCCCCCCCGGCGGCCCGGGCCGCCGTCCGCTCTGGGTAGTGGAGTGGGAAGTCGGCCGGGCCGACTTCCCACTCCGCGGTCGTCGGGGTGGTCTTCTCCCGGGCGGGGCCGCCGGGCGCGACCCGCTTCAGGCCGGGCCGTCGGGGGTGTGGTCGAAGGTGTGGGCCCGGTGTCGGGCGAGGTCGCCGAAGGAGCGGGCGGCGGCGCTCTGGTAGGCGGTGTCCCGGCGGAGCAGGGCGACGGCGCGCGAGGGGAGCGGCGGGTCGACCGGGACGGAGCGCAGGTGGGGGTGTTCGCGGGTGGTGGCGTCGGGTAGCACGGTGGCGAGGCCGGTGCGTTGGACGATCGCGACGAGCGCGCTGACGGAATTGGCCTCGATGGCGATCCGCGGCCGGACCCGGTGGTCGGAGAGGAACCGGTCGATGTGCTGCCGGGTCGCGAAGTCACCGCTGAGCAGGGCGAGTTGCTGGTCGCCCAGTTCGCGGACCGGGAGCGGGCCCGAGTGGGCCGCGTACGGGTGGTCGGAGGCGACGACGAGGCCGAGGCGCTCGGTGAACAGGGTGGTGGCGGTGATGGCCGGCAGGTGCGCTCCGCCGAAGGCGATGCCGAGGTCGAGCTGGTCGGCGGCCAGCTCGGACTCGATGCGTTCCTGTGCCATCTCGCGGACGTCCAGGCTGATCCCGGGGTGGCGCGCGTGGAAGTCCCCGATGAGCGGCCCGGTCAGGTAGGCGGTGAAGGTCGGGGTCACGGCCAGGCGCAGGGTGCCGCGTGAGAGGTCCTTGACGTCCCGCACCGCGCGCTCGGCCGCCGCGAGGTCGCGCAGGGCCCGGCGCGCGTAGTGGGCGTAGGCCTGGCCGGCGTCGGTGAGGCGCACGGTGCGCCCGGAGCGGTCGAGGAGCTGCACGTGCAGCGAGCCCTCCAGCTGCTTGATCTGCTGCGAGAGGGTCGGCTGCGAGACGTGCAGGGCTTCGGCGGCGCGGGTGAAGTTGGCGTGCTCGGCCACGGCGAGCAGGTACCGGAGGTGGCGCAGTTCCATGAGCCAACTATAGGCAGTACTGATGGCAATGATGGCTACCGCGTCTTGGACACTATAGGACCAGGTCATGCATCGTTGAGGTCATCGGCAGGCACCAACGGTCGTCGAAGAAGGAGTGACCTCATGAACGAGATGGCGCAGGGTTTCCAGCGGTTCAGCCGGGAGGTGTTCCCGACCCGGGCGGCACTGTTCAAGAGGCTCGCCACCACCCATCAGCCGACCGCGCTGTTCATCGGCTGCTCGGATGCCCGGGTCGTGCCGGAGCTGATCACCCAGACCGATCCGGGCGAGCTGTTCGTCATCCGCACCGCCGGCAACCTCGTGCCCCCGTACACCCGGGGCGCGGACGGTGTCGCGGCGAGCATCGAGTACGCGGTCGGCGTGCTCGGGGTCACGGACGTGATCGTCTGCGGGCACTCCGCGTGCGGCGCGATGACCGCCCTCGCCTCCGGCGGCGACCTCACCGGCCTGCCTGCCGTCGCCACCTGGCTGCACCACGCGGACGTCGCCAAGGCCCGCACCGACGCGGCCGAGCACCCGGCCGGCGCGGAGCGGGTCGCCGCCCTGGTGAAGGACAACGTCCTCGCCCAGCTGGCCAACCTGAAGACCCACCCGTCGGTGGCCAAGGCCCTGGTGCAGGGCAGGGTGACCCTGCACGGCTGGGTCTACGACATCGGATCCGGCTCCGCCGAGACGCTCGACACCGACAGCGGACGGTTCGTCGCCCTGGCGGGCTGACCACCGCGTCCCCTCCGACCACTCCCTCCCACCATCCCCAGACCAGGTCCGGGCACCCGCCCCGGACCCCATCCCCGAAAGGCCCACCCCATGGTGCACGCGCAGTTCGACCAGACCGCCCGTCAGCAGCTCGCCCTGGAGGTCGTCGACGCCAAGACCCGCAAGGACCTCACCTGGCAGGAGCTCGCCGACACGACCGGCCTGTCCGTCGCTTTCGTCACCGCCGCCCTGCTCGGCCAGCACGCCCTGCCCGCCGACGCGGCCAAGGCCGTCACCGAGCTCCTGGGCCTGGACGAGGACGCGGCCCGGCTGCTCCAGACCATCCCGCTGCGCGGCAGCATCCCCGGCGGCATCCCCACCGACCCGACCATCTACCGCTTCTACGAGATGCTCCAGGTCTACGGCACCACCCTCAAGGCCCTGGTCCACGAGCAGCTCGGCGACGGCATCATCAGCGCCATCAACTTCAAGCTCGACGTCAAGACCGTCGAGGACCCCGAGGGCGGCCACCGCGCCGTCATCACCCTGGACGGCAAGTACCTGCCCACCAAGCCGTTCTGATCCCCGGGCGGGCCGGGGTGGACCCGACAGGTCCCCCGGCCCGCCGCCCCACCCCCGACCAGCAGGGAACCGCCACCGTGGACTTCGCCCAGCACACCATCGACCTCGCCCGCCGCAACGTCGCCGAAGGCGGGCGCCCGTTCGCCACCGTCATCGTCAAGGACGGCGAGATCCTCGCCGAGAGTCCGAACAAGGTCGCCCAGACCGGCGACCCCACCGCGCACGCCGAGATCCTCGCCATCCGCGACGCCTGCACGAGGCTCGGCACCGAGCACCTGACCGGCACCACCATCTACGTCCTCGCCCACCCCTGCCCGATGTGCCTGGGCTCGCTCTACTACTGCAGCCCTGACGAGGTCGTCTTCCTCACCACCCGCGACGACTACGAACCGCACTACGTCGACGACCGCAAGTACTTCGAACTCGCCACCTTCTACACCGAGTTCGCCAAGAACTGGGACGAGCGCCGGCTGCCGATGCGCTACCTGCCCAGCGACGCGGCCATCGACGTCTACCGGGCGTGGCGCGAGCGCAACGGCGGCGAACGCCGCGTCGCCGGCGCGCCCGTCGCGGCCTGACGAGGGCGCGAACGATGCCCGAGCCGATCGAGAAGGCCGCGTGGATCCGGCTGGAGAACGGCCGGGTCCTCGCCGCAGTCGGCTTCCTCCTCCGCAGGCCACGGGTCAGTTCGCCGAGAGGCGGGTCTACCGGGCGTCGAACTCGTCGGCGCGGACGGCGGTGACGAAGGCCTGCCAGGCGGGGGAGGGGAAGAGGAGGGCGGGCCCGTCGGGGTCCTTGGAGTCGCGGACGGGCTGCACGCCGATGAAGCCGTCGGCTACCTCGACGCATTCGCCGCCCTGTCCGCTTACGTGCTCTTGCGCCAGGTGGTGGGGTGGTTGCTCATCAACACCGGTTGCCTCCTGATCGAGTGGTGCCAACTGGCCTCCGCCGTAGTGGTGGAGTGGGAAGTCGGTGGGGTCGACTTCCCACGCGGGGCGTTCCAGGGCGGTGAGGTGGTGGCCGCCGCCCCTGCGTAGGGGCGGCGGCGGGCGGGGTGGTGAGCTGGGGTGCGAGGTTGGTGACTCGCGCTGGTCGGGGCGTGCGTGCGCGTAGTGTCGGGAGTATGGCGAGCGATCATCTTGGGGATCGGGTCAAGCGGCTGCGGCGCTTGGCCGATCTTACGCAGGAGGGCCTGGCTGAGAAGTCGGGTGTGTCGGTGGATGTGGTTCGGAAACTTGAGCAGCTGCGGAAGCATTCGGCGCGGCTTCCGACACTTCACGCGCTGGCCAAGGGGCTTGGTGTTGAGCTGACTGCGCTTCTGGGCGATCCACCGGCGGTGCCGTCGACAGGTGATGCGGACCCGCCGGGCCTGGTCGCGGTGCGGCGGGCGATCATGCCGCCCTTGTTCACGCCGCTGCCGGTGGCGGACGGCGTGGAGAAGTTGTCGATTCCGCTGCTGCGTGGCGAGATCGCAGAGGCCTGGACCCTGTATCACGCGGCCGACTTCGGCAGGGTCATGGAGACACTGCCGGCGATAATCGCGGATGCCCGCCTCGCCGCGGCCGTGGGTCGCGGCGAGGACCGCCTGGCCGGTAACCATGCGCTCGGCAAGGCTCTCCAACTGGGCGGGCATCTCGCGATCCGTCTCGGTAAGACGGATCTCGGCCTGTCCAGTCTCGAACGGGCAATAGCGGCAGCGGACTCGGCGGAAGACCCGCTGCTGGGGGCGATGATCTGCAACTCGGTGGCCTGGGCGTATCAGCGCCAGAACCGGCTCGGCGACGCGCAGACGCTGGCCATCCACGCAGCGGACGGAGTGGAGAACGAGCACTCGTCGAAGGCGGAGGGGCTCAAGGTGTGGGGCGGACTGATCATGTCCGCAGCGACCAGCACGGCCCGAAGCGGCGACTATGACGGAGCATCCGAGATGATGCTGACCGCAGAACAAGCGACCAGACGCCTGTCAAAGCTTCCCGCCTCGGCCGACGGCCGGATGGTCAGCGTGTTCAACAGCTCCTCGGTGCGCATCGAGCGGGTTCGGCTCGCGGTCCAATTCGCCAGGCCGGAGGAGGCCTTGGGACTCGCGAAGGGAATCCGGCTCAGCAACGACACCCCAGTGTCCTGGCGGACCTGGCTGCTCCTGGACGTGGCACGCGCGTACACGGACATGGGGGACGCAGCGGGAGCGGTGGCGACCCTGGAGAAGCTCCAGCGAGTAGCGCCGGGCTGGATGCGGCACCACACCCTCGCCGTGGCCATCGTCTCCGACCTCTGGGCAGGCCCGGCGCGCCCGCCCGGCCTGAAGAGGCTCGCCCGCTCCCTGGGGCTGGCTGACTAGATCCCAAAACTAGGACGCTCCGTCCCTGTTGATGTCGTGGCCGCCACGAGAACCTCTCAGTGTGAATACAGAGAGGAGTCAAAAGATGACTGTAGGTATCAAGCTCCACGGCTACGGGGTCCGCTGGGACCCGGAGGGCCGGTGCTACCGGGTGCGGAACGAGACGACGGGGGAGTGGCTGCGCAGCGGCACCTCGGGTGAGCTGGCCTCCTTCTCCTCGTTCTCCGCCGCCTTCAGCGCCTGGCGGGGGTTCGAGGTTCGGCGGCAGGTGGGGGCGTGATGGGGGAGAAGGTCTACCGGGCCACGGCCGACCAGCGGCGCCAGGCGGCCGACGTCCTGGACGACCTGACCACCGTCCTCGCCCTGGGCGGGGTGAAGTTGCCCTCCGTCGAGGTGGATTGGGAGCACGGCCGCAGGACGGGCTGCTACCTCATCGGCCTCGGCTGCGCCCGCCCGTCCGAACTCCTGCGGGTCGTGGACCTGCTGCGCAAGGGGCTGCGCTACGAGCGCCTGACGCATGACGACTGAACTCCTCGTCCGCCTGCTCTGGTGGGCGGGCTTCTCCCTTGTCCTCCTCGCCGCCCTCAGGAAGTGAACCGTCCGATGCGTGACCCCCGTCTGCTCGCCAAGCCGCCGGTGTGCCGGCTCGGCTGCCTCGTTCTCGTCCGCAACCCGCGCGGCGACGTCCTCCTCGTCGACCCGGACTACATGGACGGCCTGATCCTCCCGGGCGGCGCCGCCCAGCCCAACGAGCCCCCCAACCTCGCCGCCGCCCGTCACCTCCACGCCGAGACCGGCTTCAACCTGCGCCTCACGGACGTCCTCGCGGTCGACTTCACTCCCGCCGACCGTTACCTGGAGCGCCTCAACCTGGTCTTCGACGGCGGCACCGTGCGCGACGACGTCCGCCTCACCGTCCCGCCCCGGCACCGCAGCGGCCTGCTCGGCGCCCGCTTCGTCCCCGCCCACGAACTCCCGGACGTCATGGCCCCCGCCCAGGCCGCCCGCGCCGCCGAAGCCCTCGCCAACCGCGCCGTCCCTCTCCTCCTCCACGGCCAACGCTCAAGCTGAAGGGCGCGATCTTAAAACCGCCTTTGACGAAGCCGGCGGGTGGCCGCCGCCGGTCGCCGCCACCCGCCGGCGGGAAGTGCCGGTTCACCCGTGCGGTGGCCTGGCGCTTCCTTTGCCTGATGTGGCCGGAACCCGTGTAGTTGTCACCGTACGGTCACCACGGGGTGAACAACGCCTAAAGGTCCAGACCACCGCCCAGTACGGCCAGGACGTCCGCCGCGTTCCAGTGCCCGGCGGCGCCCGGGCGGGAGGCCAGGTAGTCGGCGCAGCGGCGCGTGCTCCAGCCGTGGGACTCGGCCAGGCCGGCGGCCAGGGTGCGCAGATAGGGCGCCGAGGGTGGATTGAGTGCGGCGCCGGCCAGGCCTTCGGAGGCGGTGAAGGTCAGCAGCGGGTGCCCGTCCAGTGCGCCCGCGTGCACCAGCGTCTCGTACCGGCCGGGCCCGCGTTGGTCGCGTCCGTGCGCGAGGGCGTGGGTGAGGTCGAGGTCGGCGCCGGGGGAGCGGTGCATCTCCTGGGCGGCGATGTCACTGAACTGACTGGCCGTCACCAAATAGATCCGACAAGGCAGTTCACCCGGTGCGTCCGGATCGTAGTAGCCGCTGCCGCCGCCCCACACCGCCGACTCCCGCGCGAAGTACAGCGTGCCGGGCAGCACCGTGGCCACGTCCCGGCGCGGCGGGCGGCGGTCGCGGCAGCCGGGGTAGGTGCGCGCGCCGCCGTCGGGGCGGCCGCCGCGCAGGTAGCAGGCGAGCCGGGCGGCGTGCAGATTCGACCCGTACGCCGCGTACCAGACGAGCCGCGCGTCGCCCGCCGCGTCGCCCTCCGCGCTACCGGACGCGCCGCTCCCGACGCCGCTCCCGACGCTGCTCCCGGCGTCGGCCGGCCACCGGCGGGATCCGGCCACCATCATCGCTAAACCTCCAGATTTGGTGGGTCCGCTTTCACTACCGGTAGCGTCCCCGCCGCTATGGCGTAGACCACTCTTCGCCTTCCCGTCATATGCCTCCTGCCTCCGGCGATTACCCTTCGCCACCGAAAGCGATCGAAAAACCCCGAAATGACTTTCGAATCGTTCCCTGATGCCCCCATATGTCGCCGAAAATGAAAAGTTCCTTTGACTCCACCTTCACGGCATCCAGCGGGCTCCCAGTCGAGTCATGGTGAGTGAGGCACCACGCAAGGTGACTCCCCGCATTCATCCTTATGACTACTCCCAGCCGAGGACACTCCTTATGGACGCACGCCAGGACATGGCAGGACCGGGAACGCTGAACCGTCCCGGGCCTGCCCACGCCGCCGGTTGGCCGGCCGTCCGGCCCGCGCACCCCCGCAGCCTGCTCGACATCGTCACCGCCACCGCCGACGCCCACCCGCACGCACCCGCGCTGGACACCGGCACCGCCGTACTCGACTACCGCGCCCTCATGCACGAGGTCGACACCCTCGCCGGCGTCCTCGCCGGGCACGGCATCGGCACCGGAGACCGGGTCGGCGTGCGCATCCCCTCCGGCACCGCCGACCTGTACGTCGCCATCCTGGCCGTGCTGCGCTGCGGCGCCGCCTACGTGCCCGTCGACGCCGACGACCCCGACGAGCGCGCCGACATGATCTGGCAGGACGCCCAGGTGTGCGCCGTCCTCGGCGCCGAACGCCGGCTCGCCCCCGGCTCCGGGGCCGAGCCCCGCGGCAACCCCGCCTGGCCCACCCCCGCCGACGACGCGTGGATCATCTTCACCTCCGGCACCACCGGCCGCCCCAAGGGCGTCGCCGTCACCCACCGCTCCGCCGCCGCCTTCGTCGACGCCGAGGCCCGCCTCTTCCTCCAGCAGCAGCCGCTCGGCCCCGGCGACCGCGTCCTGGCCGGCCTGTCGGTGGCCTTCGACGCCTCCTGCGAGGAGATGTGGCTGGCCTGGCGCCACGGCGCCTGCCTGGTGCCCGCCCCCCGCTCCCTCGTCAAGGCCGGCACCGACCTCGGCCCCTGGCTCGTCGAGCGCCGCATCACCGCCATCTCCACCGTCCCCACCCTGCTCGCCCTGTGGCCGCAGGAGTGCCTGGACGCCGTGCGCCTGATCATCGTCGGCGGCGAGGCCTGCCCCGCCGAACTCGTCGAGCGCCTCGCCACCCCCGGCCGCGAGTTCTGGAACACCTACGGCCCCACCGAGACCACCGTCGTCGCCACCGCCGCCCGCATGCTCCCCGGCCAGCCCGTACGCATCGGCACCCCCCTGGACGGCTGGGAGATCGCCGTCGTCGACGCCGCCGGCCACCCCGTCCCCTGGTACGAGACCGGCGAACTCCTCATCACCGGCATCGGCACCGCCCGCTACCTCGACCCCGCCAAGGACGCCGAGAAGTTCAGCGCCCACCCCGCCCTCGCCTCCCCGCGCGTCTACCGCAGCGGCGACCTCGTGCGCAACGACCCCGAAGGCCTCGTCTTCGTCGGCCGCGCCGACGACCAGATCAAACTCGGCGGCCGGCGCATCGAACTCGGCGAGATCGACGCCGCCCTCCAGGCCCTGCCCGGCATCCGCGCCGCGGCCGCCGCCGTCCGCAAGAGCCCCGCCGGCGCCGACCTGCTGGTCGGCTACCTCGTCGCCCAGCCCGGCACCACCCCCGACCTCACCGCCGCCCGCCAGCACCTGCTCGGACGCCTGCCCGCCCCGCTCGTGCCCGTCCTCGCCCTCGTCGACTCCCTGCCCACCCGCACCTCCGGCAAGGTCGACCGCAACGCCCTGCCCTGGCCGCTCGCCACCACCGGCACCGCCACCCCCGGCACCGCCGCCCCCCTGGACGGCACTGCCGGCTGGCTCGCCGGCCGCTGGGAGAGCATGCTCGGCATGGCCCCCGGCCACGGCGACGACTTCTTCGCCCTCGGCGGCTCCAGCCTCACCGCCGCCCGCCTCGTCTCCGAACTGCGCACCCGCCACCCCGGCGTCTCCGTCGCCGACCTCTACGCCCACCCCGTCCTCGGCGACCTCGCCGACTACCTCGACAACCTCGCCGGCCCCCCTCATACCGGCGGCGCCGCGCGCACCCCCACCCCCGCCCCCGTCCGCACCGTGCGCCGCACCCCCGCCAGCGCCGGCCTGTGGCAGACCCTCATCCTGCTCGGCGTCTTCGGCATCTCCGGACTGCGCTGGATCCTCGCCCTCACCGCCTTCGACAACCTCATCGGCAACCACCTCAGCTGGGCCCCGCACAGCTCCTGGTGGCCCGTCGCCGCCGGCCTCCTCCTCTTCTACAGCGCCCCCGGCCGCACCCTCCTCGCCGCCGGCACCGCCCGCCTGCTCACCGCCCGCCTGCGCCCCGGCAGCCACCCCCGCGGCGGCCAGGCCCACCTGCGACTGTGGGCCGCCGAACGCGCCGTCACCCTCTTCGGCGTCGGCGCCCTCGCCGGCACCCCCTGGGCCCTGCGCTACGCCCGCGCGCTCGGCTGCCGCATCGGCGCCGGCGTCCTCCTGCACACCCTGCCCCCCGTCACCGGCCTCGCCCGCATCGGCGCCGGCGCCACCGTCGAACCCGAAGCCGACATCGCCGGCTGGTGGCTCGACGGCGACACCCTCCACCTGGGCCACATCGACATCGGCGACGGCGCCCGCATCGGCGGCCGCTCCACCCTCATGCCCGGCGCCCGCATCGGCGCCGGCGCCGACATCGCCCCCGGCTCCTGCGTCACCGGCGCCGTACCCGCCGGCGAACACTGGCACGGCTCCCCGGCCCGGCCCTCCACCGAGGCCCGCACCACCTGGCCCGCGGCCGCCGCCACCCCCCGCTCCCGCTTCTGGAACCTCGCCTACGGCGTCGGCCTGACCGTCTTCGGCCTCCTGCCGATCATCGCCGCCCTCCCCGCGCTCGCCATCGTCTTCACGATGGTCGACAGCGACCGCACCCTCACCGCGGCCCTCCTCCAACTCCTGCCCGCCACCATCCCGCTGGCCGCCCTCACCCTGGTGTGCCACGCCACGCTGATAGCGACCACGGTCCGCCTCCTGTCCATCCCGCTGCGCCCCGGCTTCCACCCCGCCCACGGCCGCGTCGCCTTCTGCGCCTGGGCCGTCACCCGGCTCAGCGACACCGCCCGGCGCACCCTCTTCCCCTTCTACGCCAGCCTCTTCACCCCGGTGTGGCTGCGCCTGCTCGGCGCCAAGGTCGGCCGCCGCGTCGAAGCCTCCACCGTCCTGGCCCTGCCCGGCCTGATGCGCGTCGACGACGGCGCCTTCCTCGCCGACGACACCCTCGTCGCCCCCTACGAGCTGCGCGCCGGCTGGCTGCACATCGGCCCCTCGCACGTCGGGCGCCGCTCCTTCGTCGGCAACTCCGGCATCGTCGGCCCCGGCCGCCGACTGCCCGACAACTCCCTCGTCGGCGTCCTGTCCGACACCCCCGTCAACGCCCCCGAAGGCTCCTCCTGGCTCGGCCGCCCCGCCTTCGCCCTGCCGCGCGTCGCGGCCGCCGGCGGCGACGCCCGCACCTACAACCCGCCCCGGCGCCTGATGTGGGCCCGCGCCGGCGTCGAACTGTGCCGCCTGCTGCCCATCGTCCTCGCCGCCCTCCTCGGCGACCTCGTCCTCGCCACCCTCCAGGAACTGCGCGACGACTACGGCCTCCCGCGCGCCCTCGCCGCCGCCGGCCTCGTCCTCATCGGCGCCGCCCTCGTCGCCTGCCTGGTCACCACCGCCGCCAAGTGGCTCCTCGTCGGACGCTTCCGCGTCGCCGAACACCCCCTGTGGTCCACCTTCGTGTGGCGCAACGAGCTCTACGACAGCTTCGTCGAGGAACTCGCCATGCCCTTCGGCGGCTCCAGCATCACCGGCACGCCCTACCTCAACGCCTGGCTGCGCAGCCTCGGCGCCCACATCGGGCGCGGCGTGTGGTGCGAGACCCACTGGCTGCCCGAGAGCGACCTCGTCACCGTCGAGGCCGGCGCCAGCGTCAACCGCGGCACCGTCCTGCAGACCCACCTCTTCCACGACCGGGTCATGCGCCTGGGCCCCGTCCACCTCGGCCCCGGCTCCACCACCGGCCCGCACTCCATCGTCCTGCTCAACTCCTCCCTCGGCGCCGGCACCACCGTCGGCCCCGCCTCCCTGGTCATGCGCGGCGAGAACGTCCCCGGCACCACCCGCTGGCTCGGCAACCCCGTCGCCGCCTGGAACGCCGACCCCGCCCTCGCCCCCGTCGCCGGGCGGCGGGCCAAGCGCAAGGTCGGAGTGTGATGCAGATCACTTCGGCTGGGCGATGAGTTGACGATGCGGTCGCGGTCCTACCTGTGTAGACCGCGACCGCATCCGTTCCCGTCCGTTCCCGAAAGGGCGTACCGACCATGACCGCCACCCCCGCCAAGGGCCCCGCCAGCTACTTCCCGTCCATCGAGAAGAAGTACGGCCGACCCGTCGCCGAGTGGAAGGACCTCATCCGCGCCTCCCCGCTCGGCAAGCACATGGAACTCGTCGCCTGGCTCAAGACCGAGCACGGCCTCGGCCACGGCCACGCCAACGCCCTCGTCGCCCACACCCTCGCCGAAGCCGCGGCCTGAGCCCGTCGCCCGGCTCTGCTGGTGACGCCCGGCCTGCGCCCCGTGGCGGATGGCGGGCCGGCGGACGACGACGGGTCCGGGGCCGCCTGCGGCACGATCGGAAAGCAGGCGGCCCCGGACCCGGGTCGTTCCGTACGGGCGGGGCATCGACCGCGATGCCCGTACGGCTGCGGTCGGGACCCATTCGACGACTTCAACAGCACTTGAAGTCAAGCCCCCGGCGGCCCGAGGCGCCGGAGGGCGGGGTAGCCTCGCTCCCGGCGGGGGCCGGCGGACGAGGTTTCAGGGGCGGTCGAATGGAACAGCAACAGCGCGGCTACTGGCGGGTCGCGGACGGTTCGGCGGTCAGCTCCACCCAGGCCCAGGTCGCCTGGACCAGGGCCGCCTACCCGGCCCTGGTGGACGTGGCCCGCCGCTACCACGCGGTGATCACCTACTCCGAACTGGCCGAGACCGTGCAGGAGGCGGCCGGGGTGCGCACCCGGGTGCACCAGCGCACCTGGATCGGCAAAGTCCTGGCCCTGGTGGTGCGCGAGGCACACCGCCGCGGGGACCCGCCGCTGACCGCACTGGTGGTCCACTCCACCGACGGCATGGTCGGCGTCGGCTACCAGGAAGTACTGGCCGTGGCCGGACAGCCGCCGCTGGCAGCGGACATGGACCGCGAACACCACGCCGCCGCCGCCCGCCTCGCCTGCTACCGGCACTTCGGCGCCCAGCTGCCCGCCGACGGCGGCACCCCCGCCCTGGCCCCGCGCCTGCAAGCGGCCGTCAACCGCAAGGCGGCCGCCGCCACCCCGCCCCGCCCCCCGGCGATCTGCCCCTCCTGCTTCCTCCAACTGCCCGCCACCCGCATCTGCGACTCCTGCGGCGCCAGCGCGTAGGGGCTCTCCTGCGGATCACGCCGGGCCCGGACGGAGCAGCAGGCCGGATGGGATGATCTTGCCGGCAGTTCCGTACGAGGAGGCACGGTGGACGACCACTCGAAGCACGACCACTCCCGGTGGGAGGGCGTCGTGATCGCGGCCCGCGAACGTGCCCGCTCGCGGCAGGCCCTCATGGTCGAGCGCTTCGGACTGTCAGGTGACGTGCAGTACCACTGGTCGATGGACGACGCGCGGATCACCTGGTCGCGCAGGAGGAAGTGGTCGCGCAAGAGCGAGGTGTTCCTCACCGGCCGGCTCACGATGATCGGCAGCGTCAGCCTCGCCCGGCAGACCTGGCTGTGGTCCTGGGCGAACGAGTCGCGGCCGCCCGCCGTCCTGGGCGACATCGAACGGGTGCGGCGCTTCGGCGAGGACAACGACTTCCCCGTCCTGCCGTGGCCGGGCTTCGACTCCCACCCCGAACTCGTCGCCGAGGCGCGGATGGTCGCGGCCTCGGTGCTCGACGCCGACGGGCTGTGGGTGGAGTCGACGGACGACACGGAGCTCCACTTCCTGCTCCACGACCTGGTGCCCGCCGCGGCGGCCGACTAGGCGGCCGGGCGGGCGGGCAGGTAGGCGGGCGGCTCGTCGGGCGGCCGGGCGGGCGGCGGGAGCTCGCGGACCCGCGGCGGGGCGTCAGGCCCGGGCACCGGCGGGCAGGCGGCCCGGCATCTGCCAGCCCTCGGCGAGACGGGAGGGGGCGAGCCGGCGCCCGTCGCCGAAGAACTCGCAGAACTTCATGATCAGCGGATCCCAGCCGAGCGGGTCCACGTAGTGGTCCGTACCGGGCACGATCAGGCGCTCCTCGACGTGCGCGCGCACCACGGTGACCTCGAAGGCGGTGCAGTGCGGGTTGCCCGCCAGCGGCGCGGCCGCCTCCAACCGGCACTCCAGCTGGACCGGGCACTCGGCGACGCGCGGCGCCCGCACCAGCTCCGACCGCTGCTCGGTGAGCCCGGCGGCGGCGAACTTGCCCCGCTCGAAGCGGTAGCCCTGCTGCCGCCGGTGCTCGGTCAGATCCGGGTTGGCGGTCAGCAGCGCGAGGGCGTCGACGGCGTCGACCTGCCCGGAGGAGGGCAGGTTGAGCACGCACTCGCCCTCGCGCCGCAGGTTGACGGCCGTCTGGGCGGTGTTGCCGAGGCCCAGCACGCAGGACTGCCCCAGCCACCACGCCGAGGACATCGGCGCCAGGTTGGCGCCGCCGTCCTCGTTGCGCGAGCTGATCAGCACCACCGGGGTGCCGAAGTAGAGAACCTTGAGGTCGGTGGCCTTGTGCACGGGAATGCCGTCCTTGGGTGGGAAACCGTTGCCGGTCTCCGACTCTGCCCCCGCCCGGGAGGGGGCGCTGGCGGTGATCGGACACGGCGTTCCCGGCCCCGGCGGGGGCGGACGGCCCTACGCCGGACGGCCCTGCACGCGTCGGCTCGGCCCGACACGCCGATTCGGCCGTACGGGCGGGTTCAGCACCCGTACGGGCCGGCGGTCAGAACGCGGCGCTGACCGGACCGCGAGCGGCCACCGTACGGGCCTGGCCGTCGCGCAGCCGGTAGGACAGGCCCACGACGGCCGCCGCGCCCTCGGCCACCTTGGCGGCCAACAGCTGGGAACGCTCCAGCAGCAGGTCCACGGTCTGGCGGATGTGCTCGTCGACGATCCCGTCCGGGTCCTCGATGCCCGCGGCCCGGGCCGACACCACGCTCGGGGTGACCCGCTCCACCACGTCCCGCACGAACCCGCCCGGCAGCCGCCCCTGGTCCAGCGCCTCCATCGCCGCGCCCACCGCGCCGCACGAGTCGTGCCCCAGCACCACCACCAGCGGGCACTCCAGCACGCTCACCCCGTACTCGATGCTGCCCAGCGCCTCCGCCCCGGTGACGTGCCCGGCCGTCCGCACCACGAACAGGTCGCCCAGCCCCCGGTCGAAGATGATCTCGGCAGCCAGCCGGGAGTCCGAACAGCCGAACAGCACCGCGAAGGGCCGCTGCGCCGGGGCGAGGGCGGCCCTGCGCCCGGCGTCCTGGTTGGGGTGCTCCGGGCTGCCCGCGACGAAACGGGCATTGCCCTCCATCAGCACCCGCATCGCCTGGTCGGGGCCGGATATCGGTGAGGAGATCATGCCTGCACCCTAGATCGCCGCAGGTGGGGCCCGCAGCAGGGGGGCCGGGGCAGGGGCCCGGCACCGCGTCGCTCCTCACCCGGCCGGCCCAGTCCACGGCCCGCCCACCCCGCTGCGCACGGCCTCGCCCGGCCCCTTCGCCGCCCGCGTGGCGGGAGGCCGGAGGATATCGTCAACTCGCCTCCTGTGTGGCGGCGTTGGACGTGGCAGTGCCGGTCAGCGGCCCGGCCTGCCCTTGGAGACGAACACCTGGACCGTCGAGTGCGCAGGTGCGGTGCGGCCGGCCTGCGGCTCGGAGTTGATGACCGACCCGGCGGGCACGTTCCAGTCGGTGAACTCGTGGACCTCGTAGCGCAGTCCCGCCGTCTCCAGCGCGCTGATGGCCGCGTCCTTGGCCAGGTTGGCGAGCGGCGGCACACTCACCTGCACCCCGTCGGTCGGCTGCATCGGCGGCGGCGTGGGGGTGCCGAAGGCCATCGAGGGCCCGGGCGCGGGCGTGCCGGAGGGCGCGTCGGGGGAGGGTGTGCCGGACGACATCGGCGCCGAGGCGTTCGCGGGGCCCGCGGGCAGGCCGCCGGAGGGCGACGGACCCGAACCCGGCGCGAGCAGTGCCGCACCCGTGCCGATGGCGACCACCGCGGCCGCCGCCACCGCGCCGCTGAGCACGGTGCGACGGCGCACCGTGCGCCGGATGGCGAGGGCGTCGATGACGGGGGCCGGGGTGTTGTCGGCGAATGCGGTCATGGCGGCGAGGAGTTCCTTGTCGAAGTCGGGGTCGGAGCCGGGGTCGGAGGCGGGGTGGTCGGGGTCGGGGCCGGGATCGTGGGACGGGAAGCGGGTCATCACGCACCTCCGCGCGAGGTCGGCGGCGCGGACGGGACGTCCTGCCGGGGCAGTGCGGACCGCAGTTTCGCGAGGCCGCGGGCGAGTTGGGAGCGCACGGCGCCGGGGGAGATGTCCAGCGTCTGCGCGATCTCCTGGTCCCCCAGGTCGTGGAGGTAGTACAGGACGACCACGGTGCGCATCCCCATCGGCAGCGTGTGCAGCGCCGCGACGAGCTCCGCGCGCAACTCCACCGACCGGTAGGCGTCGCGCGGGTCGGCGTGCTCGGCGCCGGGCGCCGCGGCGGGCCGCTCGCCGGAGCGGCTCAGCCGCCGCCAGCGGTCGTTGACCAGGTTCACCAGGATCCGGCGCACGTACGCCTCGGGCGCTTCCGCGGCCGCCACCCGCCGCCAGTTGCGGCAGGATCGTTCCAGCGCCTCCTGGACGAGGTCCTCCGCGGTGTGCGCGTCCCCGGTGAGCACGTACGCCGTCCGGAACAGCGCGCCCGAACGCTGCTGTACGAACTCGACGAAGTCGATCCCGGGACTGGCCCTGCGCAGCCTCACCCGCCGCCCTCGCTCTCTTCACTCTTCCGCCGTCACCTTCGCCCCCATGACGGCCCCCGGCACCGCCCTGCTGCACCGCCACCGCGAAAGTGACGCGGCTCACAGCGCTTCGAAGTCGAACGGGCCGGACGGGCCGGACCACCGCGGCAGCCCGGGGAGCACGCGGGCGGGCACAGCGATGCGCAAACGATGCGAGTAGCCCGGGCGGTGGCCGCTCCGGGACGGTCGCAGTGTGCACGCACTGATCGACCGGCCGGCACCCCGGCCCCCGGCACCCTGGCCCCCGGCAGACGAGACGCCCGGCACCGAACCCCCCGGCATCGAACCCCCGGGCGGCGGCGGACAGGCCGGGCTGCGCGCCCTGGCGGCACGCGTGGCCGGCGGCGACGAGTGGGCCTTCGAGGAGTTGTACGCCGCCACCGCCGGAACCGTCCTGGGCCTCGTGCTACGGGTGCTGCGCGACCACGCCCAGGCCGAGGAGGTCACCCAGGAGGTGTTCCTACAGGTGTGGCGGGAGGCGGCACGCTACCGTCCCGAACGCGGCGAGGTCCTGCCCTGGATGCTCACCCTCGCCCACCGGCGCGCCGTCGACCGGGTCCGCTCCGCCCAGGCCACCGCCGACCGCGACCGCACCGCCGCCCTGCGCGCCTACACCCCGGTCTTCGACGAGGTCGCCGACCAGGTCGAACGCGACCTGGACCGCGGCCGGGAACGCGAACGGGTCCGCCGCGCCCTGGCCACCCTCACCGACGTCCAGCGCGAATGCCTGCTGCTGGTCTACTACGGCGGCCGCACCCAAGCCCAGGCCGCCGAAGCCCTCGGTGCCCCCCTCGGCACCGTCAAGACCCGCATCCGCGACGCCCTGCTACGCCTACGCACCCAACTCGCCGACCCCCCACCCCACCCGGCACAGCCCCGCGCCCGCACCTGCCTGCCAAATCTGTAGACCGGCCTACATATTCCGCTCTGCCCCGCGATCGTGGTGCGCACAGGAAGTCGACAGGTCCGACTTCCTGTGCGCACCGGCGGCATGGTTCTGTGCCCGGGCCTGCCCTGCCGGGGTCCTCGGCGCGCCGGGGGGGGCAAATCTCTAGACCGGCCTACATATTCCGCTCGGACCCGCGGTCGTGGTGCGCACAGGAAGTCGACGGGTCCGACTTCCTGTGCGCGCCGATGGCTTCCGGGGAACGAGCCCTGCTTGCCGCCCGCATCCGCGACGCCCGCTGCCCCGGCCTGCCCCGCATAGGCTCACGCATGTGCCCGTCCCCGTCCCGGTCCCCGTCCCCGCGGCTGCCTCCGCCGACCGGCCGCCGGCCCAGGCCAGCCTGACCACCGGTGCCCTCGCCCGCATGCTCGGCGTTTCCCCGACCACCGTCCGCTCCTGGGAACGCCGCTACGGCATCGGCCCCGCCCGGCGCGACCCCGGGCGCCACCGCCAGTGGAGCCCTCGGGACGTCGCCGTCCTGGCGGAGATGTGCCGCCTGACCGCCCGCGGCGTCACCCCGGCCGAGGCCGCCCGCCTCGCCCTCGCCGCCGAGGCTCCAGGACCGTCCGGGCCGCCAGAGAGTTCCGAGGCGTCAGGGTCGTCAGGGCCGTCCGAGCCGCCGGGGCCGCCTGCCGGCGGGCCGGCCCCCGGTGGCGGGAACGCCCTGCCCGTCGGCACCGTCCGCCCCGAGTGCCGGGGGCTGGCCCGCGCGGCCGTTCGCCTCGACGCCCCCGAGCTCGCCCGGATCCTGCGACACAGCGTCGACACCCTCGGCCCGGTCGCCGCCTGGACCGAGGTGATGATGCCCGCGCTGCGCGCCGCCGGCCGCAAGTGGGCCGCCGAGGGCGAGCGCTACGTCGAGGTCGAGCACCTGCTGTCCTGGCACGTCGCCGCTGCTCTGCGCCGCGCCGCCGACCGGGTCGAGCCGCCGCAGGGTCCGGCCGTCCTGCTCGCGGGCATGCCCGCCGAACTGCATGCCCTGCCGCTGGAGGCGCTGGCTGCGGGGCTGGCCGAACGGGGTCTGCCGTTTCGGATGTTCGGCCCGGCACTGCCGACCGAAGCCCTGCTGGAAGCGGTCCGCCGCACCGGCCCGCCCGCCGTCCTGCTCTGGTCCCAGGTCGCCCGCACCGCCGACCGGGCCCTGGCCCGCCGTGTCGCCGAGACCACCTGGGGCCCCCACGGTGCCCGCACCCGTCCCGTCGTCCTGACCGCCGGCCCCGGCTGGACCGGCCCCCGCCGCCCCCCGGGCGCCCTGCGCCCCCGCGACCTGCCCACCGCCCTCGACCAGCTGGAGCACCTGCTGCGCTGAACCCCCGCCCCTGCGGAACCGCGGAACGTGCGCCGTACAGCCTTGCCCGCGGGCTCGCGCCGTCGGCTCCGGAGTGAATATACCGACCGGTCTACAGATTCGATCGCGCCCGCAGTGCGCACAGGAAGTCGGCCTGCCCGACTTCCTGTGCGGGGTGGCTCGCCCTCGGCTTCGCCACGCGGCGGGGCCTGCGGGCGGGCGGCCTGTGAAACGGAAAAATATATCGGTCGGTCTACATATTCGGCCGCACATGCACGGAGCGGCGAGAGCCTGGGGAATGGGAGCGGTTCGGCGTACGCGAGAAGTCGGACCTGCCGACTTCTCGCGCGGCCGGAATCGTGGCCCAGGAGAAATATGCCGGTCGGTCTACATATTTCCCTGGTGGGGGCCGCAGCGCCGCAGTGCCGCCATGCCACCGTGCACAGGAAGTCGGCGGGTCCGACTTCCTGTGCACGGGTGGGCCTGCGGGATGTGGGGAGAATATGTCGGTCGGTCTACATAGTCAGCTGGTGGGCAAGCAGGCGGGGGCGGGAGGTGGGGGGTGCGGCCCCCGGCTACCGGGGGGTTGTTCGCCGGGGGCCGCGGTTCATGGGCTGATGCCGGGTCAGGAGGCGGGCATCAGGACGGTGTCGACGATGTAGACGGTGGCGTTGGCGGTCTGGACGTCGCCGCACAGCACCTTGGCGGCGGAGTTGACGGTGAAGTCCGGGGCGGCGCCGGTCACGGCGAGGTCGTCGGCGGCCAGGGTCTTGTGGCCGCCGGCGAGTGCCGCGGGAGCCAGGCGCTGGGGGACGACGTGGTAGGTGAGGATCTTGGTGAGCTTGTCCTTGTCGGCGAGGACGGCGTCGAGGTCCTTCTTCGGGAGCTTGGCGAAGGCGTCGTTGGTGGGGGCGAAGACGGTGATGTTCTTCGCGGAGTTGAGGGTGTCCACCAGGCCGGCCTGCTTGACGGCGGTGACGAGGGTGGACAGCAGCGGGTTGTTGGAGGCGGCGGTGGCGACCGGGTCCTTGGCCATGCCGCTGAAGCTGCCGGCCCCGTCCTTGGGGACGGCCGCGCACGCGGTGCCGAACGGCTGCCCGGCCGTCACCTGCTCGGCGGACGGGGCACCGGAAGCCGGGGCACCGGACGGCTGGGCCGCGGCGGTCGCGCTGGTGCTCTTGGCCGTGTCCGAGGACTTCGCCTCGCCGCTGCTGCTGCACGCGCTCAGGGAGGCGGCCAGCAGGCCGGCGGCGAGGACGGCGGCGAAGGGCTTGCGGACCAGGACGGTCGTGTTCATGGACGGATTCTCCTGTCAGGTGGCATCGGGCGGATCCCGGATGCCGAAGGGGTGGGGAGGTCGTGAGGTGGGGTCAGGTGACGGTGACGACGACGCTGTGCCAGCCCGTCGCGCCCGAGGGGTGGGGAGGTGTGCGGGTGGCGGGCTGGACGGCCCCGGTGCCGTCGGTGGCACGGGCCTCGAGGCGGTGGGTCCCGGGGGCGGCGCCGGTCCAGGTGTGGGTCCACTGGCGCCACAGGTCGGGCCCGGCGTCGGCGGCCAGTTCGGCCTGCCGCCAGGGCCCGCCGTCGACGCGCACCTCGACGGCGGCGATGCCGCGGTGGGTGGCCCAGGCGGTGCCGGCCACCGTCACGTCGCCGGGCGGCACGCGGGCGAACGGCGCGGGCACGTCGATCCGCGAGGCGGTGCGGACCTCGCCGGTGCGGTCCCAGCCGCGCCGCACCCAGTACGGGTCGCGGGCGGCGAAGGTGGTCACCTCCAGGTCGACGAGCCACTTGGTGGCCGAGGTGTAGCCGTAGAGGCCTGGCACCACCGTGCGGCAGGGGAAGCCGTGTTCGACGGGCAGCGCCTCGCCGTTCATCGCCACCGCGAGCAGCGCCCGGCGCCCGTCGAGGAGCGTCTCGACCGGGGTGCCGATCGTCATGCCGTCCTGCGAGCGGCCGACGAGCTGCTCGGCGCCGGAGCGGACGCCGGCGCGGCGCAGCAGGGCGGGCAGCGAGGCGCCGAGCCAGCGGGTGGTGCCCGCGTAGGGGCCGCCGACCTCGTTGGAGACGCAGGACAGGGTGTGGTCCAGCTCCTCCAGCCCGAGGGCGAGCAGGTCGTCGAAGCCGATCAGCAGCGGGCGGTCGACCAGGCCGTGCAGCCGCAGCGACCAGGCGCGCGGGTCGATGCGCGGCAGGGTCAGGGCGGTGTCGACGCGGTAGAAGTCGGCGGTGGGGGTGATGAACGGGGGCAGGCCGGGGACCGTGGCGCCGACGGCGCGCGGCAGCGGTGGAGCCGGGCGCAGCGGCGGCGGCAGGCGGACGGCGGCGCGGGCCGCGCTGACGTCGCCGCGCCGGTCGGACAGGACGCGTCCGGCCGTGCCGAGGGCGGCGGCCGTGCCGATCGTGGCGCCGGCCGCCAGGACGCGCCGCCGTTCGGGCCCGGCCGGCCGGACCGGGCCCGAGCCAAGGGAAGGGGAAGGGCCGGGGGAAGGGCCGGGGGAGAGGGCGGGTCCGGCCAGCCACCACAGCACGGCGACCGCGCCGCCGGCCGCGGCGGCGGAGGGCAGCAGGTCGGTGGGGAGGGCCTGCGGGCGGGCCAGCGCGGCCCAGGCGCCGAGGCCGCCGAAGGCCGTGAACAGGGCGGCGGCCGCGCCGCGACGGCGTACGGCCAGCACGCCGAGGGCCGCGGCCGCGAGACCCATGACGGTGTAGATCCCGCCCAGCAGGACCGTCTTGTCGCCGGTGCCGAACCGCTGGACCGCCCACGTCTTGACGGCGGTGGGCGCGAGGTCGATCGCCGCCGAGCCGATCGCCACCACCGGTGAGGCCTGGGGGCGGGTGAACGCCGCCGCCGCCTCACCGGCTCCCACGGCCGCGGCGGCGGCCGCCAGCCCGCACAGCGCCGCCACGGCCGGCCCGGCGGCACGGGTGCGTGCTCGGGGGAGGGCGCCCGGCGGGCTGCTGCTCGTCTCATCGGTCACGGTCCTCATTCGGCGGTCCGGCTCCACCGGATGGGTGCGAGTCCGGATACCCCCCGATCGGGTGACATTGCTCTGGCCGGGTGACACCGCCCGGCCAGGGTTGAGGGCCGCGGACGGGCCGCAGACGGGCTGCGGAACGGGCTGCGGAACGGGCCGGACCGCCGGGAGGCCCGGCCCCGGCGCCCCGGGCCGAGGCCGCTCAAGGGCGCCCGGGGACGTCCGGGGCGCCCTTGAGCGGCACCCTCACGGTCTCCTGGCCCCGGCCCGACCCGGCCACCTCCCGCCGGGCCAGCCGCCCGGCCCGGCCCTCCCGCTCAGATGAACGGGATCAGCAGGACCGGCGCCCCCGTGGGGTGCGCGGAGCCGGCCGAGGGCTCCACCGTGACCCCGATACCGCGCGCACCGTCCAGGGGGCCGTCCAGCAGGAACGCGCCGTCGCCCCGGGGCATCAGCCCCGCCGGGCGCATCGCGGCGCCGTCGTCGAACCACAGCTCGTACGCCGTGCCGTCCGCCGGGGCGGGCAGGCCGGAGGCCAGGAGGACGGCCCGGCCCTTGTCGTGCGACCAGACCACCGCCCCGGTGCCGGTGCCGCCGGCCGCCGGGCCGCTCGCCCGCCGGGCGTCGGGTGCCGCCAGCAGCCCGGTGACCTGGTCCTGGTGCCGCTGCAGCGCGGCGGCGAGGGCCCTGGCCCGGTCCGCCTCCCGGTGCTGCTGGACGGCCACGCCGCCGAGGGCCGCGGCCGCCGCCAGACAGGCCGCCAGCGCCAGCCGCGGCCAGCCGCGGGCGAGCCGCCCGGGGCGCCGGGCACCGTCGGGTCCGGCCGCGGCGCGCGGGGCCTCCTGCCGGACGGTGTCCAGGGCGCCCATCACCCGCGACTTCAGCTCCCCGGACACCGCGACGGCCTGCGCGGCGCCCAGCCTGGCCAGCGTCGCCGTGAACTCGGCCACCTCCCGGGCGCAGGCCGGACACTGCGCCAGGTGGCGCTCGAACTGCGCGCGCTCGTCCGCGTCGAGGGCGTGCGCGGCGTAGGCGCCGGTCAGCGTGTGCAGGTCGGCGCCGCTCATGCTCCCACCCCCAGGCAGTCGCGCAGCCGGATCAGCGCGTCGCGCATCCGGGTCTTGACGGTGCCCAGCGGGGTGCCGAGCAGTTCGGCGACCTGCGGGTAGGTGTACCCGCGGTAGTAGGCCAGCGTGATCGACTCCCGCTGCAGCTCGGTCAGCCCCTTCAGGCAGCGCCGCACCTGCTCGCGTTCCAGCCGCCCCTCGACCTGCTCGGCGACCTCGTCGAACGCCGGCGCGTGCGAGGCGGCGGCGGCCCGCCGGTCGCGGTCGGCGGACGCCTGCGCCGCCCGCACCCGGTCCACGGCGCGGCGGTGGGCGATGGTCAGCACCCACGCCAGCACCTCCCCGCGCTCGGGCCGGTAGCGGGCGCAGGTGCGCCACACCTCCAGCATCACCTCCTGCGCGACCTCCTCGGACTGCGCCGGATCCCGCAGCACCCGGCGGACCAGCCCCAGCACCGGGCCCGCCACCGCGTCGTACAGCCGACCGAACGCCTCCCGGTCGCCGCGCGCGGTCCTGCTCAGCAACTCCTTGAGGTCGGCGCCCGGACGCCCCGGCCCGGACAGGTGAACGACCGTACTCATCCGGCCGCCTCGCGCTCGCAACACACGGGCGACGGCCCCGGCCAGTGGACGGTGGGCATGGCACGACCTCCAGGGAATCCCGGCCGGGCGGACACCCGGCAGGGCCGACGGAACACGGCGACGTCAGGCGTTCGAAGCCGCACCCGGCGCGGATTGCCCGCCAAGGACACCGGATTCCCGGCCCCCGCGCACGCCCGGATTCCCGGCCCCCCCGCGCGCACGCCCAGGCGCCCGCAGGAGACCCCTGGAAGACTCGAATCCCCGGCCGTGTCCAATCCCCGGCCGCGTCCGCTCCGAACACCCCGGCAGCGCCCCCCGCGCCTGGCGGGGCACGGGGGGCGCACCCGCCCGCACGAGAGGAGCCGCAGGTGGACGAGCCGACCCGGACGCGCCCGCACTGCCTGGTCACCGGCGCCACCGGCTACATCGGCGGGCGCCTGGTGCCCGAACTGCTCGCCGCCGGGTACCGGGTGCGCTGCCTGGTCCGCGACCCGCTCCGGCTGCGGGACCAGCCCTGGCGGGCCGACGTGGAGGCCGTCACCGGGGACGTCACCCGCGCCGAGTCCCTGCCCGCGGCCTTCGACGGCATCGACGCCGCCTACTACCTGGTCCACTCCCTGGGTACCGGGCCCGGCTTCGAGACCCGGGACCGGCAGGCCGCCGAGACCTTCGCCGAGGCGGCCGCCGCCGCCGGCACCCGGCGCATCGTCTACCTCGGCGGACTGCTGCCCGCCGGGGTCCCCGAACCGCACCTGTCGGCCCACCTGCGCTCGCGCGCCGAAGTGGGGCGCGCCCTGCGCACGGGCGGCGTCCCCACCGCCGAACTGCGGGCCGCGGTGATCATCGGCTCCGGCTCGGCCTCCTTCGAGATGCTGCGCCACCTGACCGAACGGCTCCCGGCGATGGTCACCCCCCGCTGGGTCGACACCCGCATCCAGCCGATCGCCGTACGCGACGTGCTGCGCTACCTGGTCGGCGCCGCCGCCCTGCCCCCCGAGGTCGACCGCACCTTCGACATCGGCGGGCCCGACGTGCTCACCTACCGGCTGATGATGCGCCACTACGCCGAGGTCGCCGACCTGCCCCGGCGCCTGATCGTGCCGGTGCCCGTGCTCTCCCCGCGCCTGTCCAGCCACTGGGTGGGCCTGGTCACCCCCGTACCGGGCTCGCTCGCCCGACCACTGGTGGAGTCGCTGCGCCACGAGGTGGTGTGCCGCGAACACGACATCGCCCGCTGGATCCCCGACCCGCCCGAGGGCCTGACCGGCTTCGACCGGGCCGTGGAACTGGCCCTGCGGCGCATCCGCGACGCCCAGGTCTCCACCCGCTGGTCCTCCGCCTCCCTGCCCGGCGCGCCCAGCGACCCGCTGCCCACCGACCCCGACTGGGCCGGCGGCAGCCTCTACCAGGACCTGCGCCGGCGCCGGGTGGCCGCCGACCCGGCCGCGCTGTGGCGGGTGGTGGAGGGCGTCGGCGGCGAGAACGGCTGGTACTCCCTGCCGCTGGCCTGGGCCTTGCGCGGACGCCTGGACCGCCTGGCCGGCGGCGTCGGCCTGCGCCGCGGCCGCCGCGACCGCCACCGGCTGCGGGTCGGCGACGCGCTCGACTTCTGGCGGGTCGAGGAGATCGAACCCGGACACCTGCTGCGGCTGCGCGCCGAGATGCGCCTGCCGGGCCTGGCCTGGCTCGAACTGCGCGTGACACCCGACGGCGCCGGCGGCGCGCTCTACCAGCAGCGGGCGCTGTTCCACCCGCACGGACTGGCCGGCCACCTCTACTGGTGGTCGGTGGCGCCCTTCCACGCCCTGGTGTTCGGCGCCATGGCCCGCAACATCACCGAACGCGCCCGACCCGCCCGACCCGCCGGCTGACACCCCCACCCCGACCCGCCACCCGACACCCCCACCCGCCGCCGTACCCGCACCCCACCGCACGAGGCCCCCGATGAGCACCGCCGTCGTCCTGTTCACCCAGGACCTGCGCCTGCACGACAACCCCGCCCTGCACGCCGCCCGCACCCGCGCCGACCAGGTCGTCCCCCTGTTCGTCCTCGACCCGGCCATCGCCCGGGCCGGCTTCGCCGCCCCCAACCGGCAGGCCTTCCTCGCCGAGAGCCTCGCCGACCTCGACCGGGCGCTGCGCGCCGCCGGCTCCCGCCTGGTCCTGCGCCACGGCGACCCCGCCGAACAGGCCGCCCGCCTGGCCGCCGAGTGCGGCGCCGACACCGTCCACACCAACGCCGGCGTCTCCGCCTTCGCCACCCGCCGCGAACACGCCCTGCGCCGCGCCCTCGGCGAGCGCCTGCACCTGCACGACGCCGCGCTCACCATCGTCCCCGCCGGCCTCGTCACCCCGGCCGGGCGCGATCACTACGCCGTCTTCACCCCCTACCACCGCGCCTGGCAGCAGGCACCCCGGCGCACCGTCCTGCCCGCCCCGCGCACCCTCGCCACCCCCGACGGCCCCGCGAGCGCCCCGCTGCCCGCCGCCCCCGCCGGCACCTCCCCGGGCCGCGCCCCCGGCGGCGAGAGCGCCGCCCGCCGCCGCCTGCGCGCCTGGAACCCGGACGCCTACGAGCAGTTGCACGACGACCTCGCCGCCGACGCCACCTCCCGCCTCTCGCCGTACCTGCACTTCGGCTGCCTGTCCGCCACCGAACTCGCCCACCGCGCCGGGAAGTCCGACACCCCCGGCGCGGCCGCGCTGGTGCGCCAGCTCGCCTGGCGCGACTTCCACCACCAGGTCCTCGCGGCCCGCCCTGACGCCGCCCACGCCGACTACCGCCCCCGCCCCGTCCGCTGGTACGACGATGAACGCGAGCTCCAGGCCTGGCGCGAGGGCCGCACCGGCTACCCGATCGTCGACGCCGGCCTGCGCCAACTCGCCCACGAGGGCTGGATGCACAACCGGGCCCGCCTGCTCACCGCCTCCTTCCTCACCAAGAGCCTGCGCCACCACTGGCGCCCCGGCGCCGCCCACTTCCTCGCCCTGCTCGTCGACGGCGACCTCGCCAACAACCAGCTCAACTGGCAGTGGGTCGCCGGCACCGGCACCGACACCCGCCCCAACCGCGTCCTCAACCCGCTGCGCCAGGCCGACCGCTACGACCCCGACGGCGCCTACGTGCGCCGCTGGGTCCCCGAGCTCGCCCACCTGCCCGCCCGCGCCGTCCACCGCCCCTGGGAGCTGGCCGAGCCCCCGGCCGGCTACCCGGCGCCCCTGCTGCCCCCCGACGCCCTCGGCACCCGCCTGCGCGAGAGCGGCTGAACCGCCCTCGCCCGAACTCACCCGCCCCCGCCCGAACTCATCCGAAACCCGCCCGCCCTCGCCCGAACTCATCCGAACGGCGTAGCGCCGCGTCCGTTCCCGCGCGGGCCCCGGCCGCCGCGGGATGCGGGCCCCACCCGCCTCCCGTTGGATGAACCTGCGGCCCGGCAGGCCCCGGGCAGGCCACCCCCGGCAGATCATCCCGGCAGGCCACCCCACCCCGGCGCACCACCCGAAGGAGCAGGAGCATGCCCATCTCCAGGACCCGCGACGGCGTCGAGATCTTCTACCAGGACTGGGGCAGCGGACGCCCCGTCGTGTTCATCCACGGCTGGCCGCTCAACGGCGACGCCTGGCAGGACCAGCTGAAGGCCGTCGCGGACGCCGGCCTGCGGGCCATCGCCCACGACCGGCGCGGCCACGGCCGTTCCGCCCCGGTCTACGGCGGCTACGACTTCGACACCTTCGCCGACGACCTCGACAGCCTGCTCACCGGGCTCGACCTGCGCGATGTCACCCTGGTGGCCCACTCCATGGGCGGCGGCGAGCTCGCCCGCTACATCGGCCGCCACGGCACCGGGCGGATCCGCTCCGCCGTCCTGCTGTCGGCGATCACCCCGTCCATGCTCCAGGGCCCCGACAACCCGCACGGCGTGCCCGGCACCGTCTTCGACGACCTCAAGGCCGGCATCCTCACCGAGCGCTCCCAGTTCTGGCAGGACACCTCCGTCGACTTCTTCTCCGCCGACCGCCCCGGCTCCCGCGCCACCCAGGGCAACCGGGACGCCTTCTGGTTCATGGCGATGCACCAGACCATCGAGGGCGGCGTCGACTGCGTGGACGCCTTCGGCTACACCGACTTCCACGAGGACCTGGCCGGGTTCGACATCCCCACCCTGATCGTGCACGGCGACGACGACCGGATCGTCCCCGTCGAGGCCACCGCCCGCCGGGCCGCCCGGATCATCCCCGGCGCCGTCCTGAAGGTGTACGAGAACGGCTCGCACGGCATCGCGATGGTCCCCGGCGACAAGGAGCGCTTCAACGCCGACCTGCTGGAGTTCCTGAAGCGGTGAGGGCGCCTCGGGGGAACCCCGGCAGCCTCAGGGCGCGCGGCGCAGGGACAGCGCCGTGACGTCGTCGCGGCTGCGGCCCCCGCTCCAGCGGCGGGCCTCGCGGTCCAGGGCCTCGGGCAGCAGGGAGGCGGGGGCGGCGGCGAGGGCGGCCAGGCCCCGCTCGACGGGGTAGAACGCGCCGGTGGCGTCCTGGGCCTCGGTGATCCCGTCGGTGAGCAGCACCAGCACGCCGTCCTCGGGCAGCGCGAACCACCGGACGGTGCGCACCTCGTCGGTCAGCTCCGCCAGCCCGAGCGGCACCCCGGCCGGCAGCGGCACGGCCTCGACCCGGCCGCCGTGCAGCAGGTAGGGGGAGAGGTGGCCGCAGTTGACGGCCTGCACGTCCGCGCCGCGCTCCACGCCCAGCACGGTCGCGGTGACGAAGCGCTCGCTCTCGCCGCCCTGCACCGCGTACGCGTTGTGCCGTTCCACCGCCGCCTCCAGGGCGTCCGCGACGCCGGTCAGCGCCGGCTCCCGGAAGGCCGCCTCCCGGAAGGCGCTCAGCACCGCGAAGCCCGCGCCGATCGCCGGCAGGCCCTTGCCCTGCACGTCGCCCACCAGCACCCGGGTGCCGTACGGGGTGTCGGCGACGTCGTACAGGTCGCCGCCGACCAGGGCGTCCTCCTCCACCGGCCGGTACAGCCCGTACAGCTGGACGTCGGGGGTGAGCACCGGCAGCGGGCGCAGCAGCTGGCGTTGCAGGGCGACGGCGGTCTGCCGCATCCGGAACAGCTCCCGCTCGCGCCGTACCCGGCGCGCGCACAGCCCGACCACGGCCGCCTCGGCGCCGACCACCCCCACCAGGGTGCCCACCCGGGCGGCCAGCGAGGACGGCGGGAACAGCACCGTGCTGACCGCCACCACCCCGGCCACCCACACCGAGGCCGCGACCGTCTGCGCGACGGTGCCCAGCCCCGCCAGCAGGGCCGGCAGGAACACCAGCAGCAGCACCAGCCGGGCGCTGGTGCCGCTCGCCGCCTGCGCGAGCAGCACCACCGCGGTGGAGGCCAGCACCCCCAGCACCACCGCCCGGTTGCCCGGCGCCCGCGTCCCCCCGCCGTCCCGCTCCCCGCTCCCGTCCCCGTCCGCGCCGCCCACCCCGCCGTCCTCTCCGCCGCCTCGCCGTCCCCCCAGGCATACCGGCGGCCCCACCCGGCCGCCAGCGCAGCCCGCCCGGACGGGCGAGCGCCCGGGTCGGTGCCCGCTCGGGAGCGCCCGCCCGGGCCCGGCCGTCAGACTGCCCGCCGCCCGGCCGTCAGGCGCAGGTGCTGTCCGCGCAGAGCTGCCACGGCTCCCAGGAGACGAACCGGTCCGCCTCGGTGGTCCGCCAGGAGCGGTCGCGGTTCCACTCGCGGACGGTCACCCGCAGCCGCCCGTCCGGCAGTTGGACGACCGAGGACGGCGCGCCCAGGCCCGCGTTGGGGTCCGGCAGCCGGGGCAGCCGGCGCACCGGGCCCCAGGAGTCCCGGGCGTCGCCGTCCTGGCTGCGCACCTCCATGGCCGCGTTCGTGTCGGCGCCGGAGGCGAAGGCGTGCAGCCGGCCGTCGCGTTCCCTGAAGAGCGTGAGCCCGCCGTGGTAGGGCGGCGGTGACAGCTCGAAGTTCTCGGTCGGGGTCCAGGAGTCGCCGGGCGCGGGCAGGACGGTGTGGCAGAAGCCGCCGTAGGAGGCGAAGAACACCTCCAGGGCGCCGGCGCCGTTCTCGACGGCGCTCACCTGGTACAGCTTCGGGCCCACGGGGGTGGCGCTGACGCGCTCCCAGCCGCCGTAGGCGCCCCCGGGCGCTTCCTGGGAGCGGTGCCAGACGAAGGGCAGGAGGGAGGCTGCCGAACTGTCGTAGAACTGCTGGAACTGCTCGGTCCGCCCGTCGGAGCGCGGCGTCTCCAGCAGGGTGTTCGGAAGGGCGGTACTGGCCAGGCCCTGGGCGGTCGCGTCGGCCCCGCACCCGGCGGCGACGCCCGGCGCGGGGGCCGTGCCCGCCGTGGTCGTCGTGGCCCACGCGGTCGTCCCCGCGAAGGCCACGACCAGCACACCCGACAGCACGGCTTGCGGAAGTCTCCTGTACATGGTCGGTGAACCTCCCCATTCGGTAACGGAAAAGGAGTGCCCGGTACGGGAGTTGGCCGCTTCGCCAGCCCCTCGCGCGGGACCGGCACATTCTCGTGCACCGGCGGCGGGGCGGACAGGGCGCCTGCGGGGCGGCCGGACGGGATCCGGCCGAACGGCGGCCCGCCCCCGGCGGCGGGGGAAGGCCGGCCGGTCCGGGGGGGGGCGACAGGTCAGGCGGCCGGCAGGTCCGGGGCGTCACCGCGGGGACGGCCGCGGAACAGCTCGTCCAGGTGGTGGGTGAGGATCGCCAGCGCGGCGTCGCCGGTGCGCTGGCCGCCGAGCACGCTGGAGCCGAGGCCGTTGACCATGGCCAGCAGCCCGGCGGCGGTCATCTCCGGGTCCCTGGCGGGGTCGATCTGCCCGGCCTGCTGGGCCGCGCGGACCTGCTTGGCGAGGAAGCCCTCCAGCAGGTCGGGCTGGGGCGTCCCGTGCTTCTCCACCAGCGCGGGATCGCTGAGCACCAGCGTGTAGTACGCGGCGTAGGTGCGGGTGATCCGGCGGCTCTCCGGGTCGGTGGGCAGGACGCTGGACAGGACCGCGGTCACCAGGCCGCGCGGCGTGGACGGGGTGGCGGCCGCGGTGATCCACGTCGCCATGCGGGCCTGGAGCTGGGCGCCGAGCCGCTCCAGCGCGTCCAGCAGCAGCCCCTCCTTGGTCGTGAAGTAGTACTGCACCAGCCGCAGGGAGACGCCCGCCTCGGTGGCGACCGCCCGCATGCTGGCCGCCTGCAGCCCCTGGGTGTCGGCGATGCGCAGCAGCGCTTCGGCGATCTGCCGCCGGCGTTCCTCGTGATCGACCCGCGCGTTCATGAACGACCTCCCTGGTACACCCGTATCATGCCGTGATACACATGTATCATGCGAATCAGCCAGTTCAAGAACGACCAGGCCGGGGACCGGTTTCGCGCCGCCTACGAGCGGGCCCTGACGGAACTGTGGCCCGGGCCGCGGACGGCGCTGGACCTCCCGACCGCGTTCGGGACCACCCGCGTCTACCGGACCGGCCCGCAGCACGGCGAGCCGATCGTGCTGCTGCCCGGCTCGGGCGGAAACGCACTGATGTGGCACCGCTACATCGACACGCTGGCCCGCCACCGCCCGGTCATCGCCGTCGACACGGTCGGCGAACCGGGCGCGAGCGTGCAGAGCGCCCCGATCGCCGACGGCCGGGACGCGGCCGCCTGGCTGGACGAACTCCTGGCCGCACTGGAGGTGACGGACGCCCAGGTCGTCGGCTGCTCCTACGGCGGCTGGCTGGCGCTCCACCACCAGATCCACCACCCCGGGCGGGTCGCCTCCCTCACCCTGGTGGACCCGGCCGGCTTCGCCGACATCGGCGCCCGCTTCTACGCCTGGGTGATCGCCGGCGGCCTCGCCGCCACCGCGCCGCGAGCGCTGCGCCCCCGGCTGGCCCGCCTGGTCGGCAACAGCGCCATCCTGGAGACCGAACTGATGGCCCTGATGCGCGCGTCGATGGGGTTCCGCCGCGCGCTCCCGGTGCCCCCGGTCCTGTCCGACGAGGAACTGCGCCGCCTGGACGTCCCCGCACTGTTCCTGCTCGGGGAGCGCAGCGCCATGCACGACGCGCACGCGGTCGCCGAGCGCCTCGGCCGCCTCGTGCCCTCGGCCCGGACGGAGATCGTGCCCGGCGCCGGCCACGCCCTGCCGACCGACCGGCCGGACCTGGTGGCCGACCGCGTCCTGCACCCCGCCGGGCGGTAGCGCCACCGGCCGGCCCAGGGGGCTCCCGCACCCCGCCGAGCCCCTGCCCCGCCCCCGCCGAGGCCCGTCGCACCCGCACCCGCACCCGGCTGCGCGCCGAGTTCCCCGCAGGACCCGCCGCGCGGGCGTGACACCGCAGCCCGCCCGTAGGGGACTTGACGGAACGTCAGGACGCGGGGGCCGCCATCAGGTCGTGCAGCAGGTCGTCGCCCAGGCCCAGGCCGGTCTTCGACTCGTCGGGCAGGTGGTAGTCGCGGTACCAGTCCGCGGGGGCCTCCGGGTGCGGGCCGCTGACCGCCACCCGGCCGGAGCCGTAGGGGGCGATGACGGCGGCGGCGCGGTCGTTGGAATAGCGGGCCAGGACGTCCACGCCCGGGCCGTCGACGTCGAAGTACGGGCCGTCCTGGAAGTACATCCGCTGCGGGCGGCCGCGCCAGGCGACGTCGACGAGGCGGTCCTGCTCGTCGGTGACGGTCGCCCCCCGGGAGCGGATGTACTGCCCGGAGTCGCCCGGCAGGAGGTCGTAGCCCGGGTCGCCGGCCAGGTAGCCGCCCATGCACAGGCCCAGGTAGCGACCGCCGCCCCGGACGTAGTCGCGCACCAGCTCCGGCGAGAAGCCGGGGTCGCGCTGGAGCAGGCCCCACGCGGTGCTCACCTCCTGCCCGTTGGTGCCGCCCGGCTGCACGTACAGCGCGGCGCCGGCCAGCACGCCAGCGCCGAAACGCAGCCGCTCCTCGGGCCCGACGTAGCGCACCGCGAAGCCGTCGCGCTCCAGCAGCTCCCGCGCCGCCTCCGGGCAGCCCTCGCAGGCCGCCGGGCCCCGGTAGACCAGCGCGAGCGGCCGCCCGTCGGCGGCGGCGACCGCGTCGCCGGCCGCGCCGTCCGACACGGGGGAGGCGCCGCAGGCGGACGCCGTCAGCAGCGCCGCCGCCACCGCCAGGGCCGCGGCGGCCCGCCCGGGCCGCCGCCCACCCCTCATGACCGGCACTGCCGCCATCGCTGACACCCTCCCCCGACAGGACCTACGCCGTGTGCAGCGACGACGCTACGGGCACAGCGGCCCGCGCCGCACGTCCGCCCTCCGAACGGGTGCACCCGCGCCGTCCGCGTTGACGGGCCGCGGGCCCGGGGGAGTAGCGCGGGCGGACGGGTCAGGCGGACGCGGCCCGGGCGGTGCGCCACTGCTCGAACTGCTCCGGGGTGCGCACGCCGTCGTCCAGGACGGCGCGGTAGACGTCCCAGCCGCGCACGCCGCGGCCGTACTCGGGGTGCTCGGACCAGGCGTGCTTGATCCGCAGGACGGCCTCGCGGGCCTGCGGGGTGAGACGCGGCGGCAGGTCGCGCAGGTGGGCGAGGTCGGGCTGGCGGGCGGGCTCGTCGACGAACCACAGGTCGAGGGTCCAGTCGCGGCCCTGCGGGCAGCGGTAGTCCAGGCCGAGGTAGAGGCCGTCGGGGTAGGCGGCGGGGTCGGTGTTCCAGGTGCCGGTGTCGTTGCGCAGGCGCACCTGCCGCACCCGCGGGTGCAGTGCCAGCCGCGCGCCGAGCGCGGCCACCCGCTCGTGCGCGGCCGTGTCCAGGCGCGGGCACACCACGGTGACGTCCAGGTCCCGGCGCACCATCAGCCCCAGCGCCGAACTGCCCACCCGCACCGGTTCCCCGAGGGCGCCCAGCAGCTCGTCCAGGCCCAGGTCGGCGCTGACCGCCCCGGCCTCGGCCTGCCGTTCGTCCTGGTGCCGCAGAAGATCGTCCGTCGTCATCGGGCCAGTCTGCCAGCAGCCGCCGACCCCGGGAATTGACCCATGAAATCGGCATGGAATTGCCACCTGATATCTGGTCTTTCCGGACCTAGCCTGGTCCCATGACGACGACGAGCAACGCCGCCCCCGCCGCCCCCGTGCTGACCCGCCACGCCGGGGCCGAGACCTGCGCCGATCCGAGCAGCACCATGACCCTGCTCGCCGACTCGGCGCACACCGAGGGCGGGTTCACCAGCTACCGCTCCACCTTCGCCAAGGGCGCCGTCGGGGCCCCCGCGCACTTCCACACCCGGGCGTGGGAGCTGTTCTTCGTCATCGGCGGCTCGCTGCAGGTGCTGGTCGGCGAGGAGGTCACGATCCTGGGCGAGGGCGACTTCCTCGCCGTGCCGCCGCACACCCCGCACGCCTTCGCCGCCGCCCCGGGCGCCGAGGCCGACGTCCTGTTCGTGTTCACCCCGGGCATGGACCGCTTCGACTACCTGCGCCTGCTGGGGCGCGTCATGCGCGGCGAGACCGACCCGGGCGCGATCGCCGCCTCCGCCGGGCGCTTCGACAACCACTACGTCGACAGCCCCGCCTGGCGCGCCGCCCTCGACCGGAGCGCCGCCCGCGCCTGATGCCCCGCCCCCTAGAAACCGCCCTGCCCCGCCCGGGGCCCGTGACGGCCGTTCCCGGCGGGCCGGTGCGGGCCGGGTGTGGAACGGTGGAAGCCGGGGGTGTCCTGGTTGCGAGAGGAGTGGCCATGTCGTCGAAGCGTCGCCGCAAGAAGAAGGCCCGGGCCCGGCGCGGGGCCAACCACGGCCGCCGGCCCCAGTGCTGAGCGCCTGAACCGTGCGTGCGGCCGGGGCGCCGCCCCCGGCCGCACCGGCCGCTCAGCCCGGTTCGCGCCCGCGCGGCACGGCGTGGTACGTGCAGGTGTCCGTCCAGTCGCGGCCGAAGGTGAGCACCAGCACCGGGCCCGGCCCCTCGGCGCGGGCGGCGCGCAGCAGCGCGGCCGGGTCGCCGTCCGGCGGGATCTGCTCGTGCCGGAAGCGCACGTCGCTGCCCCTGCGCGGCCAGTGCGGGTCCGGGCGGGGGATGCCGGGCAGGTCCCAGACCAGGGTGGCGTCGGCGGTGGACAGGCTCGGGCCGGGCATCCGCCGGCCGTCGGGGAAGAGGCCGCGGTCGCGGTGGTAGCGCAGCGCGTAGGCGACCGTGCCCGGCGAGTACGGCGGTTCGTCGCCCCAGGTGTTCGGGAAGCCCCAGTCGGCCAGGCCCGCCGCCTCGATCCTGGGCAGGACGGCGGTGATGTCCTCGCCGGTGGCGAAGTAGGCGGCGGCGCTCATCCGGCAGACCAGCACGCCGCGGCCCTCGGCGGTGGTGGTGAGCAGGCCGAGCGAGGAGGGGCGGTCGCAGTGGTCGGCGACGCGGGTCAGCAGGTGCGTCACGCCCTCCACCGCGGCCAGGCCCTCGACCAGCCGGCGGATCCGCTCGCGCTCGGCGGCCCGCAGCGCCTCGACCCGCGGCGAGGAGGCCAGGGCGCGCAGCCGGCGGGTGGTGGGCAGACGGGCGCGCAGCGCGTCCCGGGCCCGTACGGGCTGGGCCAGCAGCATGCCGAGCAGGTACTCGAAGCCGTTCACCGGTCGGGGTCCTCTCGGGCCGGGGAAATGGGGAAATGCAGAGAGACCGCTCGGGCCGCTGGGGCCGGGCGGTCTCTGCTGTTCGGACGGGCCCATGCGCCAACACGGCCCGCTGCCGGTGTTCCCGAAAATTTGGAGTAGACAGCGCCCCCGGGTTCCTGACCCGCAGGTCTGGATGACGCTGCTGCACATCGTCACATTCAGCCAGGACGGCTACAAGGGCGAGTTGCACAAAAATGCATCAAATTCCGGTTTCGAGTTCCTGAACTGCACTGATGTCACAGGGTTGTGACGAGATTGCGGGCCGGGCCCGGGATTCTGGCGCATCAATCTTCGCGATGTTCACCGAACCGATTGGGAATCACCCGTACGCCTGACAGAGTGTTGCGCGAAACGGGTTCCTCGCGTGACGCCAACCACCGAAGTGCCCGTCCGTTGGAGTAGACGGTGATATAGGAGGTCCTCGATGACGAGGAAGCGGAAGAAGAAGCGCGCCCCCGCCCACTGCGCCGCCGGCCACCCGGCGCCGCCGCGACCGGGCCTGCCCTGGTCGTCCGGCCCCGTGCGGACGGCCGTGGTCGTCGTCGTGGTCGTCGTGGCCGCCGCCCTGGTGAGGACGGGCATGTCGGCGGGAGCGGCGCTCGAACTGGCCACCGGCGGGCTGCTGTTGAATGCCAGGCTCCAGCAGGGGCGGGCCTAGAAGGAACGCCGGACCGCGATGGGACGCCAGGAGAAACCGATCGCGGCGACCGAGCCGGCCCTGGGCCGACTCGCCGCGTTGCTGCGCGAGCAGCGTGAAGAGGCGGGGTTGACCTACCGTCAGCTCGCCGACCGGACCAACTACCACCCGACCACCCTGCAACGGGCCACCAGCGGCCGGACCATGCCGAACTGGGAGGTCGTCGAGGCCCTCACCCGGGCCTGCGACGGCGACCTCAAGGCGGCCCGCCGCAAGTGGACCCTGGCCAACTACTGGGCCCACGTCCCGCGCCCCTCCGGGACCCAGCGCCGGGCGCCCCGACGGCTCAACCCCGAGCAGGTCGACTCCCTCGCCGACCTGCGACGGGCGATGCACGAGATGCGGCGCAAGGCCGACTGGCCCTCCCTGGAGGAGCTGGACCGCCGGGCCCGGGCCGGGGGAGGGCGCCTGCCCTCCAGCACCCTGGCGCTGGTCCTCAGGGGTGAGGCCCCGCTGCGCAAGGCGGTGTTCCTCACCTACATGGAGGTCTGCGGGGTCAAGGAGGCCCGCCGCGCACTGTGGGCGGCGGCCTGGGAGCGGACGAACAACGCCCGCACCCCGGCACCGGTCAACTCCCGCACGTACCAACGGGAGTTCACCCGGGCCATGCAGTCCTCCAGCAGCGGCACCTCGACGGACATCCTGTTCAAACTGTGGGTGACCCTGCGCAACAGCCTGGCCGCCGACCGCGCCGACCGCGCCGAGGACGCCGGCCACCCCGGCCACTCCGCCGGGACGGGCCGCGACGGCGCCGGCGGCGGCCCGCCGGTACTCGTGTGACCCGGTCCGCGGACGGGAACGCGCCACCAGCGCCCCGTCCGCGGACCAGCACCCACCCGCGCCACCTCGGGAATCAACCATGCCGACACCACCGCGACAGCCGACCACCACGACCATCACCACGACCACCGCCACCGGACCGGCGCTGGGCCTGTGGGCGCTGTACGACCTCCACCTGCGCCACTACCTCGACTACGCCGCCCTGCTGCTCCCCGCGGCCGACGCCCCGCTGGCCGTCCAGGGCGCCTTCGACGACCTCAGCGGCCACTGGCTCGACGCCCTCGCCACCGCCAGCCCGGCCGCCTACGCCTGGCAGGCGGTCCGCCGACGCGTCTGCGCCCTGGCCGGCCCGCGCCCGCTCGGCCCGGTCGCCCACCTCACCGCCCCCCAGCAGGACGTCCTGCTGCTGCACCTGGTCCTCGCCCTGCCCGCCGCCGAGGTCGCGGCCCTGACCGGCACCGAACCGGGCGCCGTCCACGTGCAGTTGCGCTCGCTGGCGGCCGTCCGCCGGTAGCGGCCGCCGCCCCGGCCCGCTCCCGTCGTTCCACCGGCCGGGCTGCCCCCGGCCGGTCCGGCGGCTCATCGCGCGGGGCTCGCGACCGGGTCGGGGTCGGGAGCGGCGGGGGAGGGGGCGGCGGCGCGGGCACGGGCCCGTACCTCGGCGACGGCCGGGCAGGTGGCGTAGACGCGGGTGAGGTGGGCCAGGTGGTCGGCCTCGGACTCCAGGTCCTGTCCCAGGGCGTGCGGCGGTTCGGCCGCCGGGGCGGTGCGCGGGGTGTCGGGGTTGGGCCGGGCGCCGGCGGCCGCGCGTTCCAGCGCGGCGGCCAGCGCGGCGGCCTCGGCGGTGGCGCCGGCCCGGGCGGCGGACGGGGGGAAGCGCGAGGCGGCGGCGGCGAGCCACCGCGGGGTCCGCGGGTCGAGGTGCTGGCGCAGGATCAGCCGGGCGTCGTGGATCTCGATGATCCGCCGGTACAGGGCGAACTGCGGGTCGCGCGGCGGCAGCAGCGGCAGGCGGCTGGCCGGCGCGAGCGCGATCTCCGGCAGCACGGTGTGCAGGTCCCGCCAGAGCGGGGCCAGCGCCCGGTAGCGGCGGTGGGCGCGCAGCCAGCCGCGGACGGCGGCGTGCGCGGCCGGCCACACCGTGGTGCCCAGGCCCGCCGCGAGCAGCGCCACGCACAGCAGGCCCAGGACGCCGCACAGGGCGTCCTCGGCGCCGGCCTGGGTGCCGGTGGCCGCCGCCTGGACGACGTCGTCGACGCCCCAGGCGTTCCACAGCAGGCCCGCGACCAGGCTCAGCGTGAGCAGCCGCAGCCCGCTGCGCTGGCGCCCGGGCACGGCGGCGCGGGCGAGCCGGGCGAGCTGGCGCAGCAGGGCGGTGAGGCAGTAGGCGAGGTAGAGCACGCCGGCGGCGGTGTACCCGGCCAGTGCCAGACGGGCGCCGGTGGAGGGCGCGGCGGTGAGGTCGGAGGCATCCAGGCCCGGCGCGGCGGCGACGAACAGGACCGCCCGCACCCCCAGGACGCCGGCCAGCAGGGCGAGCTGGCGCCGCACCGCGCGGCGGGGAAGGTCGGGCGTGTCTGACAATTCCCGCCGGGCGCACGACGCCGGGCATCCCGCCTGGACGCACCGGCGAAACGCCCAAGTACGGCCCAGTACGAGGACGCTTCGCCGGCACGCCCAGCCGGGCGCCCACCGCCGCGCGCTGATCCGCCGCGAATTGTCAGACACGCCCTCGGGATCGCGCAGGACGCCGGCCAGCAGCCGGATCGCGCAGGCCGCGCCGATGCGCAGTACGTCGCCGAGCAGGACGGGCACGGCGGGCGCGATCCCGAGCCGGTGCAGCCGGTCGGCGGCCTGGACGGTGGGCGGGGCGAGCAGCAGCAGGGCGGCGGCGAGCAGCGCGGTGGCGTAGCAACTGTAGCGGGCGATGGCGCGCGGGTTGGTCCGGCGGCCGCGGGCGAAGTGGCAGGCGCTCAGGGCGAAGAACAGCGCGACGCCGTAGAGGACGAGGCCGCTCACGGACGCCCCGCCGCCCGGCCGTCGGCCGCCCGGTCGCCGGCGGGGCCGGGCTCGCCGGTGAGCAGGGCGTCCAGGACGTCCAGCGAGTCCGGGTGCGGGGCGGGGCCGGGCGGGTGCGCGGCGTCGGCCTTGGCGGCCCGGCTGAGGATGAGGGAGGCCAGCAGCTCGGCCTCGCGTTCCTGGGGCTCGTCGTAGCCGGTGCGCCCGAGCACCCGCCGGACCAGGTCGGGGGACAGGTGCGGCAGGAGGTCCGCGGCCGGGCCGAGCGGCGCGGAGCCGGCGTGGTCCAGGAGCAGGTGGGCGATCTCGTGGACCAGGATGTGCCGGCGGTGCAGCGCGCTGGTGTCGGCGGTGTACAGGATGTAGTCCGCCTCCCGGGTGGACACCAGCAGCCCGCAGGGCGCGTTGGGCCGGGCGGCCACCGGCAGCAGGTCGATCGGCCGTCCCCGCCGGCGGGCGATTTGCTCCAGTAGCACGGTGGTGTCGAACGGGCTCGGCAGTTCCAGCTGTTCGGCCATCCGCCGGCAGCGGCGCAGCGCCGATCGGTAGCACCTGTCGTCCCGCACGCTGTGTTCCCCTTCTCGATCAGCGGCCCCGTTCCCCCCGATCTCCCGACCGCCGTGGCTCCGCCTCCGTGCCTGGCCCCCGTCTTCGTAGCCCCCCGCGCCCCGTCCGCCCCGGACCCAGTCAGCCCCGGACCCCGTCCGCCCCGCCCGCGGCCCGCGCCGCCGGCGTCAGGGCGCCGGGTTCCGGCGGGCCGCGTCCCGGCGGGCGATGACGTCGATCAGCTCGCTGACCGTGTCCAGGCCCTCGGAGGAGAGGCCGACCGCGCGCAGCGCCAGGCTGCGCACGCCCGCGTCGCGCAGCGCGCCGAGCAGCGCGAGCTCCTTGGCGATCTCCGCGCCCTGCCGCTCGTCGAAGAAGTACGCGGGCGGGACCTGGAAGAACTGGGCGAGCGCCTCCAGGTGGCGCTTGGTCGGGTTGTCCCGGCGCCCGGTGCGCAGCTGCCACAGGTAGGTGGTGGAGAACGACTCCCCGGTCGCCTCGCGGCAGGCCCGGGCCACCTCTTCGTTGGTGTACTGCTCGCGGTCGGGTCTGCGGACGGTGTGGAACAGCGCCTCGATCCTGGCCGCGAGCCCGGACAGTTCCACCGGTCCGTCCTCCCGGTTCGATTCCGCCATGGCCCGCCCTCCTCACCGGGGCCCCGCACGTCTCCTCCTGGCGGGCGGGCAGGGCCGGCCAGGTCACGATAACCCAACGGCATCAGCTGGCGTGGATCACAAGATACCGCCAATCAACGTCAGTTGACCCCTCCGCCGGCGGCTGACATCCTGGACCGCGGGCGGACCAGTCAAGCTGACTGACCATCAAGTCCGTTCGTGTTAAAGACATTTGACGTTTCCCCCGGATCGGCCGAACGATCTCGGCAGGCCGGTAGCGTGACCGACTCCCCTGGGACCGCCAGGCATCGACGCCCGAGACGGGATCGGCCGGACCGGTCGGCCCCACCGACGGCACGACGTGGGAAGGAGGCGCCCGTGAGCACGGCGCCGCGACACCAGACGGTGCGGCTGGGCTTCCTGTGGCGAGCCGCCGGCGCCCCCATCGGCTGCGTGCTCGCCCTGGCGATGGGCATCGTGCTCGCCGACACCGGGGACGCCGGCCGGATGGGCGCCGTCCCCGCGCTGCTGCTGTCGAGCGCGGCCGTCCTGGGCGTGGCCCTGCCCGTCCCGTACGGCTTCTGGCTGCGCGCCGACGACCACGGCCTCACCCTCGTACGGGCGTTCGTCCCGCGCCGCTACCGGTGGCGGGACATCCAGGGGCTCACGATGGACGCCGGGCAGGACGCCGACTCCGGCGCCCACCGGCTCGTCCTGCTGCTGCGCCTGACCCCGGCACCCCGCCGGACCGCCCGTGCCGCCCGCATCGCCCGCGCCGCACACCTGTACGGGCCGGTCCTCGGCATCCTGGGCACCACCCGCGACGGGCTGCCGCGCGGCACCGAACCCCGCCGCCTCGCCGAACTGTTCGACCTGCTCCGGCGCCACGGCGTCCCCTTCGACGACCGCCGCTACGCCGACCTCGTCCTCACCGCGCACGGCTACCCGGCGCTCGCCCACACCGCCCCCGGCGCGTCCCTCGCCGCTCGGCCCGCCGCCCGCCCCGACGCCGCCTGAACCGGGACCGGACCGGGCCCGCGCAGCCCGCCCCGGCCCTTTGAGCCGCCCACCGCTGAGCCGCCCACCGCCCCGCAGCCGTTGACCCCGACGGAAGCGCGCCCGCCCGGACGGCGCGCCAGGACGTCAGGAGTGCGGCGATGCTCAGGTTCCACGGCGCATGGCGGATCACCGTGGTCGGCAAGAACGCCAGCTTCGACCAGCGCGCGGTGGTGCGCGGCCCCTACGGCACCCGGACGCTGCCCGGCCGGGTCGGCGCCACCCTGGAAGTCGACGAGGACAGCTGGACGCTGACCCTGGAACACCACCTGTGGGGCCGCAGCTGGCAGCCGAACCTGCGCGTCACCCCCGGGCCCGTCACCGAACGCGACGGCGTCCGCAGCCGCCTGCTGACCAGCAACGACTGCCACTGGCCCGACAAGCCCCTGGACTACGTCAACTTCGTCGTCCGCCTCGACCAGAGCCTCGCCCCGGCCCCCGTCCTCGCCCCCGTCCGGGCCGTGCGCCCCGCCGACTCCCTGCGGCCCTCCGCGCCCCGGGCCATCCGCACTTCCTCCGGCGACGTCGGCGACTTCGGCGCGCCCGCCCCCGCGCCCGCTTCCCGGCCCGCGGCCACTCCCGCGCCCAGGCCGGCGCAGGCCCCGGGCACCAACGCCCGGCCCGCCGCGACCCCCTGGTAGCCCGCCACCGTGCCCGGGGGACAGCCCCCGGGCACGGTGGCCCGCTGCCCGGATGTCCCGGACGGGCGCCGCAGGGTTGGCTGGACGCATCCGAACCAACCGATCCGAAAGGCCGTCACCCGTGCTCCTGCACAAGACCGTCCGCCGCCGCGCCGCCCGCGCCACCGCCGTCGCCGCCCTCGCCGCCGCCCTGGGCACCACCGCCATGACCGGAAGCGCCCAAGCGATCGTCAACGGCCACGACTCCACCGAGCGCTACCCGTTCATGGCCACGATCCCGATGAGCGCCAAGCAGATAGCCGACGGCACCTGCGGCGCCACCCTGATCGACCCCCAGTGGGTCCTGACCGCCGCCCACTGCGTCACGAGCCCCCCGGAGAACGAACTGAAGCTCGACGGCATCGTGCGCATCGGCAGCGCGCACCGCAAGAGCGGCGGCACCGTCCGGGCCATCACCCGCACCGTGGTCCACCCCGGCTTCAGCTTCGGCGACGGCCAGACCCGCCCCAACTACGACGACCTCGCCCTGGTGCGCCTGGACCGCCCCGTCGCCCAGCGGCCCCTCCCCGTCGCCCAGCGCCCCGGCCCGCCCGGCACCCCGACCCGGCTGCTCGGCTTCGGCACCGTCGTCGACACCCCCAAGTTCGAGGAGATGGTCTTCCCCGACCGCCTCCAGGAGCTCGACACCCGCCGCGGCGCCGTGGCCGACTGCGCCCCCGGCTACGCCGGCCCCACCCGCCTGTGCACGACCAGCCCCACCCCGAAGGCCATGGCCTGCGTCGGCGACTCCGGCGGCCCGCAGCTCCAGCGCGGCCGCGGCGGCCGCTGGGAGCTCATCGGCACCACCTCCGGCCCCGGCGCCCCGGGCGTCCCCTGCACCGGAGGCCCGGGCCTGTACACCGACGTGCGCGCCTACGCCGACTGGATCCAGGCCACCATCGCCGCCGGCTGACCTGGCTGACCCGGCTGACCTGCCTTGGCCTGACTGACTGACTGACCGGCCGATCCGGCCGACCGCCTGACCCCGGCGGCCGGATACGCCGGCCGACCCGACGGTAAAGTCCCAGGTGAGCACCGTCGCGCCCGAGGAGACCCCGCCATGCCGACCGACCCCGCCACCGGAGCCGCCGCCGACCGCCCGCCGATCGCGCGGTACGGCCTGGGCACCGCGGCCGTCGGCCGGCCCGGCTACATCACCCTCGGGCGTGACGGCGACCTGCCCGCCGAACGCACCGTCGAGGCGCTGCGCGACCGCACCCACGCCCTGCTCGACGCCGCCTACGCCGCGGGCGTGCGCTACCTCGACACCGCCCGCTCCTACGGCCGCGCCGAGGAGTTCGTCGCCCAGTGGCTCGCCGAACACCCCGCGGCCGCGGCCGAGGTGACGGTCGGCAGCAAGTGGGGCTACACCTACACGGCCGGCTGGCAGACCACCGGGGTGGCCGCGCACGAGGTCAAGGAGCACTCCACGGCGGTGTTCGACCGCCAGCTCCACGAGACCCGCTCCCTGCTGGGCCCGCACCTGGACGTCTACCTGGTCCACTCCGTCACCCCCGACAGCCCCGCCCTGACCGACACCGCCCTGCACGCCCGCCTGGCCGACCTGGCCGGGCAGGGCGTACGGGTCGGCCTGTCCACCAGCGGCCCGGCCCAGGCGGACACCATCCGCGCCGCCCTGGCCGTCACCGTGGACGGCCGCCCGCTGTTCACCGCCGTCCAGGCCACCTGGAACCTCCTCGAACCCTCCGCCGCCCCCGCCCTGGCCGAAGCCCACGCCGCCGGCTGGCTGGTCGTCGTCAAGGAGGGCATGGCCAACGGCCGCCTCGCCGGGCGCAACGCCACCGGGGACGACACCGCCGCACTGCGCGCCCTCGCCGCCCGCACCGGCGCGCCCCTCGACGCCCTCGCCCTGGCCGCGGCCGCCGCCCAGCCCTGGGCCGACCTCGTCCTGTCCGGCGCGGCGACCGTCGACCAGCTCGCCTCCAACCTCACCGCCGCCACCCTGCACCCCACCCCCGACGACCTGGCCGCCCTCGCCACCCTGGCCGAACCCGCCCCGGAGTACTGGCGCACCCGCGCCGCCCTGCCCTGGTCCTGAACCGCCCCCGCCGCACCGCGGGCCCGAACCCCGCCGCCCGAACTCCCGTGTCAGTGACCGCCCCTACGGTGGCCGCATGACCTCGGACCTGTCCCGTCTCCTGCCCGCCACCCTCCCGCCCGGCCGCCTGGTCGGCGGCGAGGACGGGCCGGAGCCGCTGCTGTGGATCAGCGACGCCCCCGCCCCCGCCGGCCTGTGGCAGCAACTCCACCGCGGCCACCCGCAGTCCGGCCTGTGGCCGCTGCTGCTCGTCCCCCTCGGCGACGGCGCAGACTACCGCCCCTGGCTGTCCGGCGAACTCTTCCCGGCCTCCGCCTCCGACCCCACCCTCTACGACCCCGACGCCCTGCTGCGCCGCTGGTGGCAGCAGCTCGGCGGCACCGACGAGGACGCGCCCGAGAGCCCGCCCGAGAGCCCGCTCGACGCCGAGGAAGCCGCCGAACTCCACGCCGCCCTGGCCCCCTTCGGCCCCGCCTGGCCCGGCACCGCCCCCGCCGCCGCCGTCCCCGACGGAGCCCCCGGCATCGAGGCCCGCGGCCTGGCCGACGTGCTGCTGTCCGTACGGGACGCGCGCCTGGGCCTGGTCGAGGCGGGCAGCGGCGCCGAGGCGCTGGCCGCCTGCGGCTGGAGCGGCCCGCTCAACCACGAGGACGACACCGCCAAGATCGCCGCCGTACTCGCCGACTGGGAACGCCGCTTCGGCGCCCAGGTCGTCCAAGTCGGGTTCGACACCCTGGAGTTGAGCGTCGCCGTCCCGCCCGCCACGCTCGCCGAGGCCCTCCCGCTGGCCGCCGAGCACACCGCCTTCTGCCCCGACCTCGTCTTCCAGGGCACCGGCACCCTGACCGCCTACGCCGAACGCCTCGTCGCCGCCCACCAGTGGTCGTTCTGGTGGGACTGACCCGGCACCCGTTCCCGCCACCGAGTCCGGATCCACCGGACCAGTACGGCTGAAGGGGCTGGACTATCCGTTGTGCGCTTCGAGCTCGGTCGCCGGCGCCCGTTGGGTGGCCGCCCACGACGCCAGGAGCGCCAGATTGTCAGCGGTCGGTGTGCCCGCGGGTGCGGTGTAGACGTTGAGGTGCAGGCCGGGTTCGGCGGGCAGTCCCAGGGACTCGACGTCCAAGTCGAGCCGGCCCACGATCGGATGGCGCACACGCTTGCGGCCGGACCGGTGCAGCCGCACGTCCTGAGATGCCCACCGCTGCCGGAACAGCTCACTGGACGTCGACAGTTCGCCGACCAGGGCGATCAGCTCCTCGTCGTGCGGATCGCGGCCGGCTTCCATGCGCAGCTTCGCGGCCACGCCACCGGCAATGTGGTCGTAGTCGACAAAGAAATCCCTGGCCGCCTCGGGGTTCAGATAGACGAACCGCGCGGTGTTCGCGGGCCGTCGCGCGTCGGCCAGCACCGGTGAATACAGCGCGCGAGCGAGTTGGTTCGTGGCGAGCACGTCGTAACGGCCGTTACCGATCCAGGCCGGCGCACCGGAGATCGCGTCGAGCACCTGCTGCAGCGTCGAGCGCACCGTCACGGCAGGCCTGCGCCGGCGTGGGCCGCTGGGCGCCGTGGACTGGCGCGCGAGGTGGAACAGGTGGTCGCGCTCGGCCTCGTCGAGTTGCAGGGCGGAGGCCAGCGCGCCGAGTACGCCATCGGAGGCACCGGCGAGCCTGCCGCGCTCCATGCGCACGTAGTAGTCGACCGATACCCCCGCCAGTAGCGCCACCTCCTCGCGGCGCAGACCCTTGACCCGACGGTTGCCGCCGTAAGCGGGCAGGCCCGCCTGCGCGGGTGCGATGCGGGCGCGACGCGAGCTGAGGAACTCCCGGATCTCGGTGCGCAGATCCATCGCGGCCATCCCCTCACCGTAAGCCGGTCCCGCAGTCTAAGGGGTGCCCGATGCGGTCGTCGCGATGCCGCCGTCCACCGGGATGACGGTGCCCGTGAGGTAGGACCCGGCCCGGCTGGCGAGAAACACGGCGACACCCGCCATGTCGTCGTCGCGGCCGATCCGGCGCAGAGGGGCCGCGGCCGCGATCGTGTCGCCGACGGCATCGAGCGTGGACGCCGTCATCCGCGACGGGAACACTCCCGGTGCCACCGCGTTCACCGTGACGTGCTGCGGGCCCAGCTCCCTGGCAAGCACCCTGGTGAGTTGATGGAGTGCCGCTTTGCTGCTGGCGTACGAGTAGTTGGGCGACTGGGCGACGTGGATGGCGGCGATACTGCCGATGTTGATGATCCGCGCGGGATCATCGGCGGTGCCCGCCCTGCGAAGTGCGGGGAGCAGCGCCTGCACCAGCCAGAACGGCGACTTGAGGTTGAGGTCGATCACCGCGTCCCAGGCCTCGTCCGGGAACGTCGCCAGCGGCTCGCGCCACATCGCTCCCGCGTTGTTGACAAGGATGTCCAGACGTTCCGAGCCGACCTGGACAAGATCGGCGAGGCGCTGACACTCGTCGTGCCTGGACAGGTCGGCGGGGATTGCTCGAACGTCGCCGAATTCGGACAGCAGATGCTGTGCCTCCGCGCACGCGTCTGCCTTGCGCGAGCTGATGACGACGCGGGCGCCCGCCTGGAGAAGGCCGCGCGCTATCATCAGCCCGATTCCCCTGGTGCCGCCGGTGACAAGGGCGTACTTCCCACTCAGATCGAAAAGTTCCGCGTGAGTGGTGAATTGGTTGTCCGCCATTGGTCTCCGTCTGTTCTGTCGTGGAAGAATTCGCCGACACGGTCGCGCATTCGGGGCAGCTGAATTGAACCGATGGGGTTGAAGCTGCGGTGTGTGTCCATGGTGACAGGCGTTTTGAACGTCTGGGAGACCCTGGTGATACAGGTACTGTGAGAGCCCCCCTCGCCTGATGCGCTGACCCCGGCACCCGCTCCCACCGCCGAGTTCGGGGCCGTCGGGGGCGTCGAGCCACCGCAGGCCGTGCCCCGCCAGGCTCGCCCACCGTCTGGGCAGATGTGGCTCAGCGACGGCTCGTCATCCAGAGCGACACCGTCAGGCGCCGCCGCCCCGGCCCGGGTCGGCGACGCCATCGAGGGACTTCAGCTGGCGCCGAATTCGCCGGTGCGGACGGCGGTGACGAAGGTCTGCCAGGCGGCGGAGGGGAAGAGGAGGGCCGGGCCGTGGGGGTCCTTGGAGTCACGGACGGGCATGACGCTCGGGAAGCCGGGCGCGACCTCGACGCACTGACCCCCGTCGGAGCTGTGGGAGGACTTGACCCAGTGGGCAGAGGACAGATCGGGGCGGAAGCTCATGGTGCCAGTTCCTTCCGGATGCTCGGGGTCCTGGGTTGCGCGGCGCAGCCATCGCGGATGGCTGCGCCGCGCAGGTGGATCAGTTGGTGCTGAACTCCCCGGCTCGGATGGCGGTGATGAATGCCTGCCAAGCGGCTGGTGGGAAGTTGAGGCGGGGGCCGTCGGGGTCCTTGCTGTCCCGAACCCGACCAGGGTGCGCGTCATCCACTTCGACGCAGGCGCCACCATCGTTATTGCTATGGCTGCTCTTTCGCCAGCTCTCGTGATGGTTCGCTCGCACGGCCGTACTCCTTTGAGATGCGCCTGATCGTCGCCCTGGGCCCCGGGGCGACAGGGCCATGGCCCTGAGGAGAGCACGATCTGCGGCAAGCGGCAACACCCTCTGCATCCTCGATGAGTTCACCGCTCCGTGCTCCTTCTTCCCATGCAAGCGAAGGGCTGCCGGATCCAGAGCGACACCGTCAGGCGCCGCCGCCCCGGCCCGGGTCGGCGGCGCCATCGAGCAGCATCAGCTGGTGCCGAATTCTCCCGTGCGGACGGCGGTGACGAAGGCCTGCCAGGCGGCGGAGGGGAAGACGAGGGCCGGGCCGTGGGGGTCCTTTGAGTCACGGACGGGCATGACGCTCGGGAAGCCGGGCGCGACCTCGACGCACTGACCCCCGTCGGAGCTGTGGGAGGACTTGACCCAGTGGGCAGAGGACAGATCGGGGCGGAAGCTCATGGTGCCAGTTCCTTCCGGATGCTCTGATCACGGCCAGGGACTCGGCCCTGGGCGGCGCGTCTACCTGAAGACGATCGTATCTCCTGCGCCACGTCACGACAGTGGCCCGATCGCGTTCGAGGAAACCCCGGTGCAGTGTCTCGGTGTACCCGAACTGGGCGTTGTCCCCGACGGTCAGCAGCGTGACGGCCGAGCGGAACGACCGGTGGACCCCCATGGTGAAGGGGACGACCTGCACCAGGACGTTCGGCAGCCCTTCTGCCAGGTCTTCGAGCCGCTGGAGCTGTTCCGCCATGACAACGGGGCCGCCGAGTCGCCATCGAAGAGCACTCTCGTCGAGGGCGACGAAGACCAGGGGCGAGGGTGTGCGTTCCAGGAACTTCTGCCGGGCCATGTCGGATTCGACACCCTGGAGTTGAGCGTCGCCGTCCCGCCCGTCACGCTTGCCGAGGCCCTTCCGCTGGCCGCCGAGCACACCGCCCTCTGCCCCGACCTCGTCTTCCAGGGCGCCGGCACTCTGGCCGCCTACGCCGAACGCCTCGTCGCCTCCCACCAGTGGTCGTTCTGGTGGGACTGACCCGGCACCCGTTCCCGCTGCCGAGTTCGGGGCCGACGAACCCCGTCGGCCTGCAAACGTCAGGCGACGTCAGCTGGTGCCGAATTCGCCGGTGCGGACGGCGGTGACGAACGCCTGCCAGGCGGCGGAGGGGAAGAGGAGGACCGGGCCGTCGGGGTCCTTGGAATCGCGGACGGGCTGCACATCGGTGAAGCCGTTGGCGACCTCCACGCACGTGCCGCCGCTACCGCTGTATGAGCTCTTCCTCCAGCCGGTGTCAGTCAGGTCGACATCCATTCAAAGTCCCTCCGTACCGCGCGGATCATGGCCACCGAGTCGGCCTGGCTCATGGCTTCGACTACGAGCCGATCGTAGTCGTCGGCCAGCGCAGCAATCGTCTCAGTATCTCGATCGATGTAGCCTCGCTGCTCGATCTCGCCGTAAGAGAGCATTTTGCGTCCTGGCATGGTAGGGAGGTGCACCAGGCGCGTGAACGGCCTGTCCTCGCCTAGCGAGTACGGGGCCACCTGGATGATGATGTTGGGCTGCTTGGCGAGATGTTCGAGGTGGAGCAGCTGCTCGATCATGGTGTCGCGGCCGCCAATGGGCCGCCTGAGGCAGCTCTCGTCCATCACCGCGTGCAGAAGTGGTGGCGAAGTGCGGGCGTGGATGTTTTGTCGGGCGAGCAGGAATTCGATTCGCTCCTGGGCCTGTTCTGGTGTGACGGTTCCTCGTCGGAGATTGCCCTGCTCCCAAGCGGTTGCGTATGCCCGGGTCTGTAGCAGTCCTGGAATCACGTTGATTTCGAAGAGCTTGATCTTCTCTGCGCGGGCCTCGTAGTTCGCGTACTCGGGGAAGCCCGGCACCAAAGCTGTGTGGCGGAGCTGCCAGTACATCAGCAGCAGGGTCCCGCCCGTCTGCAGGATCTCATCGGCCTTGGTAGCAAACTTCTCGCTCGGCGGGCGCTGCGCAAGTTCGACGAACGAGACGTAGGACGGGTGGACACCGATCCTGCGCGCGAGCTGTTCCTGCTTGAGGCCCATCGCCATGCGTGACCTGCGGAGTTGGATCCCGAAGGCGGCCCACGGGGATGACTTCGGGTCAATTTCCTTGATGTTCACCATGGCTGCTCCAACTCTCAGTGCTACCGAGGTCAAGTCGTCTACCGCTTCCGATGCTAGGTGATGTCGGGCCACCATGTGTACGGAACGTGAAACGCTGATTGCGGAAGGTTATTTCCATGGCCGATACCCAAGTTCCCCGCCTCCATGGCTACGGCGTGCGCTGGGACACCGGGGCCCGCCTCTACCGGGTCCGCAACGAGGTCACCCGGGAGTGGCTGCGTCAACCGGACGGTGAGCTCGGCGGGTTCGGCTTCTTCTCCGAGGCCTGGAGTGCCTGGCGCGTCTTCGAGGTCCACAAGCGGCCGGGGGAGTGAGCGTGTCCTCGATGCTCTCCCGCGCGACCGCCGACCAGCGGCGCCAGGCGGCCGACGTCCTCGACGACCTGACGACCGTCCTCGCCCTGAGTGGCGTCACGTTGCCGTCCATCGAGGTGGATTGGGAGCACGGCCGCAGGACCGGCTGCTACCTGATCAGCCTGGGCTGCGCCCGCCCGTTCGAACTCCTGCGGGTCGTGGACCTGTTGCGCAAGGGCCTGCGCTACGAGCGCCTGACGCGTGACGGCTGAACTCCTGGTCCGCCTGCTGTGGTGGGCGGGCTTCTCCCTCGTACTCCTCGCCGCCCTCAGGAAGTGAACCGCCCGATGCAAGACCCCCGCCTGCTCGCCAAGCCGCCCGTGTGCCGGCTCGGCTGCCTCGTCCTCGTGCGCAACCCGCGCGGCGACGTCCTGCTCGTCGACCCGGACTACATGGACGGCCTCCTCCTCCCCGGCGGCGCCGCCCAGCCCAACGAGCCCCCCAACCTCGCCGCCGCCCGCCACCTCCACGCCGAGACCGACCTCAACCTGCGCCTCGCCGACGTCCTGGCCGTCGACTTCACCCCGGCCGACCGCCACCTGGAGCGCCTCAACCTGGTCTTCGACGGCGGCACCGTGCGCGACGACGTCCGCCTGGCCGTCCCGCCGCAGCGGCCTGTTCGGCGCCCGCTTCGTCCCCGTCCGCCGGCTCCCCGACGTCATGGCGCCCTCCCAGGCCGCCCGCGTCAGCGAGGCGTTGGCGGGCCGCGCGCTGCCCGTCCTCCTCCACGGACAGCGCGCGACCTGATCGGCACCGCCGGGTTGGGGTCGGCGCCCACATCGGCCCAGTCGGTGACGCGTTGGGCGCTTCGGCAGCGAGAAGGGGCGGGCGCCAGGCGCCCGCCCCTTCTCGTTCAGCTGCGGTCAGCTCCAGGGGTTGGCCGGCTGGTCGGTGATGGCGGTCCAGAAGCGGGTGCCGGCGGGCAGGGTGCCGTTGGCCCACAGGCCCCAGCCGTTGGCGTCGTGGAACTCGGCCATCCGGAAGCCGGTGCCGAAGTAGCCGGCGCAGAGCTGGTCGGCGGCGGCCCGGCTGGTGAGCTGGCTGCCGGAGGTGGGGATGGTGGCCTTCACCTCGCCGCCGGCCCAGCTGTGGTAGCCGCTGGTGGGCACGCCGGCGGGGGCGGGGCGGCCGTCCTGCTTGAGGCACAGCACGGGCAGCTGCGCGGTGGCGGGGGTGTCGCCGCTGTACGCGTTGCTGCTGTTGTCGTTGCCGACGTGCACGACGTTGTCGGCGCGCTGCTCAAGGGCGGCCCAGGTCATGCCGTTGTGGGTGGCGACGCCGCCGAACAGGGCCTCGTAGGTGTTGCGGGCGATGTCCCACTCCTGGTACCCGCCGTAGTTGCAGTCGAACATGTAGAGCCGCCAGCCGCCGCCGATCCGGTGCTCGGTGTTGTCCAGGCACTGGGAGGTGGAGATGTTCTGCAGCCGTATCCCGAGCAGGCCGTAGCGCGGCGTGCTGTCGGCCGCGGTCCACGGCGTGACCCGCCACATCTGCGAGGTGTCGTTGGCGTAGCACTGGACGCCGGAGGGGGTGCTGTCGGCGGTCAGGCAGGAGCGCTGGTCGGCGGCGTTGTTGACGGTGTAGACGCTCGGCAGGCCCGGGACGGGCTTGAACACCCACTGGCCCGGGTTGTCGGACGGCGCGCAGGGGTGCAGACCCTGTCCGCCCCATATCGCGCCGTTGGGACAGCGCTCGGACTTCTGGTTGAACAGGACCGTCGAGGGGGTGTCGGCCGAGGCCGAGCCGCCCGGGACCAGCACCAGGCCGGTCAGGGCGAGCGCGATGCCGAGGACGATACGCCGGACTAGCGAACGCACAGTGCTCTCCAAGGAGGGGAGACGACGAGGGGCGGCGGCCGGTCCGGAGGGCCCCCGGGCCACCCGGTCCGTCCGCCGCGGTCAGCTTGTCAGCGCGCGATCAATCGCCGGTATCCCAGTTTCCTGGGGGTCGTTCGACACCCGACTGGTCAGGGGCGCGGCCAGGGGCGCCCGTCGAGGTGCTCGATGTCGGTGTTGAAGCGGCGCAGGTAGGCGGCGAAGGTGGTGACGTCCTGGGCGGACCAGCCGGCCATCACCCGGTCCAGGGCCTCCACGTGGGCCTCGCGCTCCTCGTCGAGGCGGCGGTCGCCCTCGTCGGTGAGGCGGAACTTGCGGGCCATCCCGCCGTCGGGGTCGGCGATCCGCTCGACCAGGCCGGCCCGGGTCATGGCGGCGGTCTGCCGGTTGAGGGTGGAGGCGTCGAGGTTGAAGGCCTCGCTCAGCTCGCCGATGGACATCGGGCCCTGGATGCGGATGCGGCTGAGCAGGATGTACGCGCTGCGCTCCAGGGTGCTGCCGCGCGGGCGGGCGGCGGACTGGCTCAGGTAGTGGTGGCGGCCGAGCACCATGTACTCGAACTCGACCAGGTCCGTACGTTCGCCCATGCCGTCGTCCTTCGCCCTTCACCCTCATCGCCGCACCGCTGACCTGCGGGTTTCGCGGGCCTTGTCCAGTATGGCAAAGGGGTGTGACGGCGGGACCCGGCCATGTAGTGTGCTCGATGCACATAATATGCACGATACACATTCCGTTTCCGAGGAGCCCGCCATGGACGGCCCCCAGCCCGGCGGCACGACCGCCCCCACCGCCGGCACCGCCCCGACCGCCGGCACCACCCCCACCACCGGCATCGTCGCCACCCTCGCCTTCACCGGCACCGTGGCCGCGATCATGCAGACCCTGGTCACCCCGCTGATCGGCGAACTGCCCCGACTGCTGCACACCGCGCCGTCCAACGCCTCCTGGGCGATCACCGCGACCCTGCTCGCCGGCGCCGTCTTCGTCCCGATCAGCGGACGCCTGGGCGACCTGCTGGGCAAACGCCGCATGCTCCTGGCCTGCTGCGTACCGCTGTTCATCGGATCGGTCCTGTGCGCCCTCGCCTCCGCGGCCGTACCGATGATCATCGGCCGCGGCCTCCAGGGCATGGGCATGGGCGTCGTCCCGCTCGGCATCAGCCTGCTGCGCGAAGTCCTGCCGCCCGAACGCCTCGGCTCCGCCATCGCCCTGGTCAGCGCCTCGATGGGGATCGGCGGCGGCCTCGGCCTGCCGATCGCCGCCGCCGTCGCCCAGTACGCCAGCTGGCGGGCCCTGTTCTGGGGCGCCGCCGCCCTCACCCTCGTCGTCGCCGCGATGATCCGCTTCCTCGTCCCCGCCCCCGCCCGGCGCCCCGCCGGCGGCCGCTTCGACCCCGTCGGCGCGGCCGGCCTGGGCGCCGGACTGGTCTGCCTCCTGCTGCCCGTCTCCAAGGGCGCCGACTGGGGCTGGACCGACCCCCTCACCCTCGGCCTGTTCGCCGCCGCCGCCGTCCTGCTCCTCGCCTGGGGCCGGTGGGAACTGCGCTGCCCCGAACCGCTGGTGGACCTGCGGGTCACGGCCCGCCCCCGGGTCCTGCTGACCAACGCCGCATCCGTCCTGGTCGGCTTCGGCATGTACGCGCAGGCGCTGATCATCCCCCAGCTGCTCCAACTCCCCGAGGCCACCGGCTACGGCCTGGGCCGGTCGATGCTGGCCATGGGCCTGTGGATGGCGCCCTCCGGCCTGATGATGATGGCCGTCTCACCACTGGGCGCACGCCTGTCGGCCGCGCGCGGCCCCAAGTTCACCCTGGTCGCCGGCTCCCTCGCGATCGCCGCCGGATACGGACTCTCGATGGTGCTCATCGGCTCCACCTGGGGCGTCCTGGTCGTGACACTGGTGTGCAACAGCGGCGTCGGCCTGGCCTACGGCGCGATGCCCGCACTGATCATGAGCGCCGTGCCGCTGTCCGAGACGGCGTCCGCGAACAGCTTCAACACCCTGATGCGCTCGCTCGGCACCTCCGTCTCCGCCGCCGTGGTCGGCGTGGTCCTCGCCCAGCTGACCACCACCCACGGCGGCCACACCCTGCCCTCGGAGAGCGGCTTCAGGGTCGGCCTGCTGATTGGCTGCGGCGTGGCCCTGGCCGCCGCCGCGGTCGCCGCCACCATCCCCGCCCCGCCCGCCGGGGCCGCACCCGCCACTACCCACCCGGCACCCGCCGCCAAGGACACCGCCACGACCTGACCACTCGACCCGGCATGACCTGACCACCCGCCAGACCCGCCCCCGGCAACCCGCCGGGGGCGGCCGCGCTACGTACCCCCTACCGATCCGCGACGGATACGCCCCCACCGCCACCACCGCACCGTCGCCTCCACCTGCTCCTCCAGCGCGGTCGCGCGCACCGCGAAAGCGGCCTCGTAGGCGGAGGCGTCCACCACGAACGGGCGGTCGAACTGCTGACGGACCTCCCGCAGTTCACGCAGCACCGGGGAGGGCGGCAAATACTTGGTATGGCAACCGTAAAAGACGATCTATGCTGGCGGGCGTTCACAATCTCTCCGCACAACGCAAGGTACTGAATGAAGCTGCCCCGGGTGTCCGCCGTCGTCGCGGCCGCCGTCCTGGCCCCCACCGTCCTCTTCCCGTCGATGGCCTCCGCCGCCGACAACCCCCAGCCGGCCGGTGTCTCCGGACCTGACACCGCGTCCAAGGGTGCCGAGGACCAGGGGACGGGCCAGGAGGAGCACGACCGCGCCGAGGTGCGGCGCATCCTCGCCGACAAGGAGAGCGGCCCGGGCGTGCGCGAGGCGGCCCAGAAGGCGCTGAACGGCACCGCCGCCGACCTGCGGCACTTCCTGGACGTCGAGCTCCACGACCAGCGCGTGATCGACAACCGGGTGAGGGCCTACCAGGTCCTCGCCGTCGGCGGGCCGGCCGTCAAGAAGGCCGCCACGGCCGCCCTGCGGGGCGGCACCGCCGAGGACGTCGCGAAGTTCCTCAAGGAGGGCCAGTTCATCGCCCGCGCCGAGGACGAGGACCGCGCCAAGGTCCAGAGCATCCTCGACGACAAGGAGACCGGCCCGGCTGTGCACGCGGCGGGGGAGAAGGCCCTCGCGGGCACCGCCGCCGACGTGCGGCACTTCCTGGACGTCGAGCTCGGCGAGCGGCGTCAGACCGACAACCGGCTGAAGGTCGCCCGGATCTTCGACGGCGCCGGGCCGGCACTGAAGAAGGCCGCCGGGAAGGCGATATCCGGCAGCAACGAGGAAATCCTGGCCTTCCTCAAGGAGGGCCAGTTCATCGCCCGCGCCGAGGACGAGGACCGCGCCAAGGTGCAGGGCATCCTCGACGACAAGGAGACCGGCCCGGGCGTGCGCGAGGCGGGGGAGAAGGCCCTCGCGGGTACCGCCGCCGACGTGCGGCACTTCCTGGAGGTCGAGCTCCGCAAGCAGCGGGCCGACGACAACCGGGTGAAGCTCGCCCAGATCATGGCGGCCGGTGGGCGGGCCGTGCGCGAGGCCGCCAGCCGGGCGCTGGACGGCGGTACCGACGAGGACGTCGTGAAGTTCTTGAAGGAAGGCCAGTTCACGGCCCGTGCCGAGGACGAGGCCCGTGCGAAGGTGCAGGGCATCCTGGACGACAAGGAGACCGGCCCGGGCGTGCGCGAGGCGGGGGAGAAGGCCCTCGCGGGCACCGTCGCCGACGTGCGGCACTTCCTGGAGGTCGAGCTTCCCAAGCAGCGGGCCGACGACAACCGGGTGAAGCTCGCCCAGATCATGGCGGCCGGTGGGCGGGCCGTGTGCGAGGCCGCCAGCCGGGCGCTGGACGGCGGTACCGACGAGGACGTCGTGAAGTTCCTGAAGGAGGGCCAGTTCACGGCCCGTGCCGAGGACGAGGCCGCCGCGAACAAGCCGGCCCCGCAGCCGGCCCGGCCCGCCGAGCAGCCGCAGACCGCCACCGGCGCCCAGTTGGCCGTCCAGCCCGCCGCCCTGACCACCACGACGGGCACGACCGCGGGCGCGATCGCGGCGGGCACCACCGCCGGGACGGCCACGGCCACCACGGGCACCACCCGCCCCGGCCAGCTCGCCGCCACCGGCACCGAGGGCCTCGGCTGGGAGGCCGGCGGCGCCGCCGCGGCCCTGGCCGCGGGTGCTGCGCTCGTCGTCGCCTCCCGCCGCCGCTCCACCGAGAGCTGACGCCCCCGAGCGTCCCCGGCCGCCCACGCGTCCGGGGACGCACGTTCAGCCGCGGGGGCGGCGCTCGGCGACCGCCCGGGCGAGGTCCGCGTGCCAGCGGGCCGCGTTGCTGCCGTCCAGCTGGCCCGCGAAGGCGCGCCGCGCGGCCTGCACCAGCTCGGCCGAAGCGTGCGGGTACGCCTCCCAGACCGCCCAGAGCGCGTTCTCGGTGTCCTCGTCCAGGCCCGTGCAGGTGAGCGGTCCGGTCCCGGACAGGGTCTGGGCCAGCACCGCCTCGAAGACCCGCCGCAGCCGCTCGTCGTCGTCGCGCCCGCGGGCGGGGCGCTCAGCCACCATCGCCGCCGTCACCGCCGCCGCCACCGCCGCCGCCATCGCCATCGTCGCCGCTGTCACCGCCGCTCAGGCTTCGGTTCCGGCGCCGGCTGCGCGAGGAGCGGCGCAGCAGGGACCCCGAGGCGAGCGTCACGGACGCCACGGCGCGCACCCAGCGGGGGCCGCCGCGTTCGGCCCACACCACGCACACGCACCCGCCGACCGCGATCACCAGGACACCGACCAGCACGGTACCGACCACGTCTCACCCCTCTCCCGTCCATCCCGTTTCCGGGCCGATCCTCTCAACCCGCAGCCCCGGCTCGCACCCCCGACCCCGCCCGAAACCGGGCCGATCCGGCGTTCAAGCAGACAACCCGCTTGCCATGCAGATGAGTTGGCGCCACGAGGCATTTGCCGGTGTCGAGGCCCCGCGCCGGGTGCGATCACGAACCCGCCGTGTGCCAGGATGCCGACGCTGATCCCCTCTCCGACCATCCGAGCAAAGGAGTCCGCCATGGCCAAGGGCCTGTTCGCGACCCTGCACACCACCCTGGGCCCGATCCGGCTGGAGCTGTTCCAGTTCCACGCGCCGAAGACGGTCCGCAACTTCGTCGAACTCGCCGAGGGCGCCCGGGAGTACACCGACCCGCGCACCGGCGGGCCCGGCAGCGGCCCGTACTACGACGGCACGCTCTTCCACCGCGTGGTGGCCGGCTTCATGGTCCAGGGCGGCGACCCCACCGGCAGCGGCACCGGCGGCCCGGGCTACGCCTTCGCCGACGAGTTCCACCCCGAACTGCACTTCACCAGGCCCTACCTGCTCGCCATGGCCAATTCCGGCCCGGGCACCAACGGCTCGCAGTTCTTCATCACCGTCGGCACGCCCGCCCACCTGAACCGTCGGCACACCATCTTCGGCCAGGTCGCCGACGCCGACTCCCGGGCCGTCGTCGACGCCCTCGCGGCCGTCCCCACGGACGGCGAGCGCCCCGTGGAGGACGTCGTGATCACCGAGGTCACCGTCGAGCGGCTCTGACGCCTGCCCCGGCAGTCCGGCAGTCCGGTAGTCCGGCAGCCCTGCGCCCGTCGTCCGGCGGTGTCACAGCCAGCCGCGGTCGTCGGCGGTGCGCAGGGCCTCGGTGCGGTTGCGGCTGGCGGTCTTGGCGATGGCGGAGGAGAAGTAGTTGCGCACCGTGCCCTCCGAGAGGTAGAGCTTGCCGGCGATCTCGGCGACGCCGGCCCCGGAGCGGGAGGCGTTCAGCACGTCGCGTTCCCGGGCGGTGAGCGGGGAGGCGCCGGCCGCCAGGGTGGCCGCGGCCAGTTCCGGGTCCACCACGCGTTCGCCCGCCGCGACCCGGCGGATGGCGTCGGCGAGCACTTCGGCCGGCGCGTCCTTGACGACGAAGCCGACCGCGCCCGCTTCCATCGCCCGGCGCAGGTAGCCGGCGCGTCCGAAGGTGGTGAGGATGACGACCCGGCAGTCGGGCACCTGCTGGGCCAGGACGGCGGCGGCGGCCAGGCCGTCGAGGCCGGGCATCTCGATGTCCAGGAGGGCCACGTGGGGCCGGTGTTCGCGGGCCGCGTCGACGACCTGGTCGCCGCGCCCGACGGCGGCGACCACCTCGAAGTCGTCCTCCAGGTCGAGCAGGGCGCACAGCGCGGTGCGGACCAGTTCCTGGTCCTCGGCGAGCAGCAGGCGGATCGTCATGTCGTCCCTTTCCGGGCGGGGGCGCGCCCGTGGCGGGCGCTCGGCGGGACGGTGACCAGCAGCCGCCACCCGCGCGGGCTCAGCGGGCCGGCTTCGACGGTACCGCCGGCCGCCGCGACCCGTTCCCGCAGCCCCCTCAGGCCCTTCCCGACCCCGCTGCCCTCGCCGACCCCGCTGCCCTCGCCGACCCCGCTGCCCTCGCCGGTCCCGCCGGTCCCGCCGGTTCTGCCGTCCGCGCCCGTCCCGTCGTCGCGGATCTCCACGGAGGAGCCGGTGACGGTGACGGTGCAGCGGTCGGCCCGGGCGTGCCGGACCACGTTGGTCAGGCCCTCGCGCACCACCCAGCCGAACAGTTCCCCGTCCCGCGTGGCGACGGGGTCGGTGGACGTCGGCAGGTCGGCGACCACCCCGGCGGCGCGCAGCAGTTCGCGTCCGCGCGCGAGTTCGCCGGCCAGCGTGACGTCGCGGTAGCCGGTGACCGCGGCCCGGACGTCGGCCAGCGCCTGCCGGGACAGCGACTCCACCGCGGCCATCTCCGCCAGCGACTGGTCGGGGTCCTTGGCGGCGAGGCGCTGGGCCAGGCGGGACTTGACGGTGATCGCGGTGAGCGAGTGCCCGAGCAGGTCGTGCAGGTCGCGCGCGATCCGGTTGCGTTCGGCCTCCGAGGCCAGCCGCGCCACCTCGGCCCGGGCGGCCACCAGGGCCTGGTTGGTGGTGGCGATCTCCGCGAACGCCCCCGTGGTGAGCACGGTGAACAGCAGGGCCAGCGCCTGGAAGGTGCCGGGCCCGGCGTGCCAGGCGGGCACCGCCCACGGCACCAGCAGGGCGGCCAGGGTGGCGGTGACGGTCACCAGGGTGGCGTGGCGGCGCCGCAGCACGGCGACGAAGGAGACGACGACGATGGCGAGGTAGAACGCGTTCTCGTGGGCGAACGGCAGCGCGGCCAGGAACAGCGCGCTCATCACCGCCAGCAGCAGGAACACCTGTCGCCGCCGGCGGTGGATCATCGCGGTGGCGGTGAGGACGAAGCAGAGGCAGAACGCGCCGACGACCGCGTACCCGGCGACCAGGGCCGCCCCGGACACGTTGCCGCTCACGGCGACGGCGGTCAGGCACGGGTAGACCAGCATCCCGGCGCTCAGCATGATCCGCCGCCAGCCCTGCACCCACCGTTGCGGGGCGCGCTCCCCTGTGGCGCGCTCCGCGGCGGCGTGCCCGGGGAGGGTCGCCTGCGTGTCCTCGTCCACCCTCGCCCGCCTCACGTCGCATCGGATCGCGCGAACAGGGTACGCAGGTGGCGTCCGTTGATCACGGCGGCCACCCCCGCCAGCACCAGCCCGCACAGGGCCTGCTCGGCCTTCATCCAGAACGGGAAGGTCCCCGGCACGCAGATGATCACGACGATCGCGGCGATCATGACGGCCGAGATGATCCGCAGCCGCCGGTACGCCGCGTGCGATCCGCGGGCGGCCCGGGTGGTGAACAGGTACGTGACCACGGCGCTGGCCACGACGAGGGTGCCGCGGATCCACACGGCCGGGTTCACTAGGTCGGGGTGGTTGCGCAGGACGTAGGCGGCCGCCAGGGTGACGACGCTCAGGCCCAGGTAGGCGAACACCAGTCGCCTGACGGTGCGGAAGGCCCGAACGGTGTCGGGGTGGTTCACGTCGGTGGAGGTCATGCCCCCATGCTGTCCGCGCCGCGCCCCCGCCCGGCAGTGTGCTGCCGCACCGGCCGACCGTGACAATTGTCAGCAGGTCAGGGCAGGTCAGGGTTGGGGGGAGGGCCGGGGAAGGGCCGGGGGAAAACGGGGCCGCCGCCCGGCGGGGCCGGGCGGCGGCTGGCTGTCGGTCGTGCGGTGGGGCTCAGGTGCAGCTGGTGAAGGTGGGGCTGGTGTTGGCGATGTAGAGGGTGGCGCCGCCGCTGGGGTCGGAGGTGAGCGGGACGGTGACGGTGTCCTCGGCGGTCCACGGGAAGCCGCGGGCGTCGAACGTCCAGTTGCCGGTGACCTTGCGGGCGAGTTCGGCCAGCGTCACCCAGCCGTACTGCTGGGGCGGGACGTTGACGGTGACGGCGTTGTTGACGGTGGTCGAGCCCTGCCAGACGTTGCTGTAGTTGACGGCGGTCTTGACCGCGGTGGTGAAGACGCCGCCGGGCGCGCCGCCGGAGATCTCCGCCCCGATCTCCCCGCCGAGGGTGCTGGACCAGCCGGTCATGTTGGTGACCGCGAAGTTCTGCTGGGCGGCGCTGCTGGTGTTGTTGAACCAGATTGAGGAGACGCAGATCTTGGGCAGCGGCGCCGCGGGGGCCTCGCTCTTGACGGCCCAGGAGCAGGAGGAGACGTCCTTCTGGCACTGCTTGGCGGCGTGGTCGACGGCGAGGCTGCGGGCGGCCTGCGGGAAGCCGGTGGACCACTGCTGGTTGGCGGTGCCGTTGCAGGTGTACTGGTCGGTCCAGGCGTCGTCGTACTGGGCGCCGAGCAGCAGGTCCAGGCAGGTGTTGTCGCCCAGGTGGCGGATCATGAACGCGTCGGCGGCCCCGGCGACCGGCTGCAGGAACCACCGCTGGCTGGCCTGCCCGGCGCAGGTCTGCTGGCGCAGGGCCGGGGTGAAGAAGGCCAGGTCGATGCACTTGCCGGTGTCGTTGTTGACGATGGTGAAGGAGAAGTCGGAGGGGTCGACGCTCAGCCGCCAGGACTGGTGGTAGCCGGGCGCCGAGTTGGTGACGATGTAGGCGCCGTCGCCCATGGTGCCGTTCTGGACGTCGAGTTGGCGCCCGTTGCTGAGGGACTTGATGGTCAGACACTGCTGCGGGGAGGCGCAGGCGGCGGCCGGCGCCGTGGCGGCGTGGGCCCGCGCGGTCGCGAACGGGGAGGCGGTGAAGCCCAGGGCGGCGCAACAGGCCACCAGGACGGCCGCGATCAGGCGCAGCCAGGGAGCCGTTCGGCTCGGGGTCGTGGCGGAAAGCACGGGGGTCGGGTCCTTTCGTCGGGAACGGGGAGAGGGAGAGGGGAGAGAGGGGAGAGGAGGCGGAAGGAAGGAAGGAAGGAGGGCGGGCCGGTCAGGCGGCGGCGAAGGCCGCTTCCAGGCGCGGGACGTAGTCCACGAGGTCCTGCGCCCAGCAGCCCGCGCTGTGGCCGCCGTTGCAGGCGGTGCCCCAGCCGGCGCCGTTGCCGTAGTCGACGTAGTGGTAGCGGTAACCGAGGGCGTCCAGGCGGTCCTTGAGGCGCTTGGCGGTGCCCTCGGCCCAGAACTCCATGTCGGAGGCGCTGCCGTTGCCGTTGCCGGTGTAGACCGCGATGCCGGTGTCGGCGAGCGCGCCCACGCGGGAGACCGGGTCCGCGGCGTTCCAGCGCCAGTCGGCGTTGAACACCGGGTACGGCGAGCCGAAGATCGCGTCGCTGGAGACCGTGGGGCCGAAGTCGAGGCCGCAGGGCTTGCCGTCGCTGGGCCCGCACAGCACGGTGCCGGCGTTGGTCAGGGTGGCGACCACGGCCCCGCGGATGATCATCTCGTTCACGGAGAGGTCGTTCGCGCCGGACATGGTGAGGACCTGGCCGAACAGCTGGGGCCGGTCCTGCGCGTAGTGCAGCGCGCCGAAGCCGCCCATCGACAGGCCGCCGACGGCCCGGCTCCTGCGGCCCGTCAGGGTGCGCAGGTTGGCGTCGATGAACGGGACGACCTGGTCGAGGTGGAAGGTCTCCCAGTTCTGCGCCCCGGCGGCGGTGTTCTGGTCGAGCCAGTCGGTGTACCAGCCGCGCAGGCCGCCGTCCGGGATGACGGTGATCATCGACTGCGCGGCGGTGAGGGCGGGGTAGGCCAGGGCCGGGTCGCTCGGGTTGTCCGAGGCGCCGTGCAGGAAGTACAGGACCGGGTAGCGCTTGGCCGGGCTGGCCGCGTAGTCGGCGGGCAGCAGGATCCGGATGGTGTGCTCCCCGGCGACCTGGGGTGTGGTGACGGTGAGCACGAAGTTGGTGGCGCTGCCGGTGGGGGCGCCGACCTGGGTGAGCCCGAAGCCGTCCTTCATCGGCGGCGGGGCGGGGGCCTCGGCGGGCGCGGCGGGCGCGGCGGGCACGCCCAGCAGCAGGAGGCAGGCGGCCAGGGCGGCGACGGCCGTCCTGGCGTGCCGGAGCCGGGCGCGCGGGGGCCGTACGGGCGGGCGCCGGGCGGGCTGGGCTGGTGTCATGGGTCGTCCTTGGCCGTGAGGGTGCCGCTGTTCCCGGGGGGAACCGCTGGAACTGTCTGAGCACCGACAACTCTTGCGAGATCACCTCGCGGTCCGCCAGAGCGCCCTGCGGCGCACCTGGGCCACTGGCGCATGTGCGCCACCGGCGTGGGTAGCCTCCGACGGCCCGTCCGGGCGACACCGGCACAACGACAAGCCGACAAACCGACGAGCGGACGGGCCGACACAACGGCACAGCGCCGAGCCGACACACCGACACACCGACACACCGATACACCGATACACCGACACGATGACGGGGGACGTCGTGCACGACGTGCTGGATCCAGACTCCGAACGCGGCCGGATCTACCGCTGCCTGGTCGGCCGTCCGCAGGCGCGGGCGGCGGAGCTGGCGGCCGGGGTCGGCCTCGGCGAGGGCGTCGTCCTGGCCGTGCTCAGGGAACTCGCCGACGAGGGAGTCGTCGTGGCCTGCAACGGTGAGGGCCCGCGCGGCGACGGCCCGCGCGACGACGGTCACCGCGACGACGGTCACCGCGACGACGGTCACCGCGACCGCGCCTGGGAGGCGCTGCCGCCCGGCCGGGTGGTCGAGGCGGTGCTGCAGAGCGACGCCGTCCGGCAGGCCGCGGCGCGCCGGGCCGGGGCGGAACTGGAACGCCTCTACCGCTTCGCCCGGCGCGACGCCGGCACCTACGGCGCCCTGGAGGTGGTCGAGGACGCCGCCCAGGTACTGGCGGCCAGCCGGCGACTCCAGCTGGCCGCCCGCCACCAGGTGCGGGTCATCGACGTGCCGCCCTACTCCGGCAGTTCGGCCTACTACCTCGACCAGGAGGTGCTGCAACGCCAGCGGATGGCCGCCGGGGTCGTCTACCGCTCGATCTACCACGGCTGCGCCTTCGACGACCCGGTCGCGGGCCCCAACATGGCGCGCATGATGGAGGCGGGGGAGCAGGCCCGCACGCTGGACGATCCGCCGCTCAAGCTGGCCCTGGGCGACGACGACCTGGCGATCGTCACGCTGGCGGCCGACGGGCGCCCGGGCGTCGTCTCGCTGCTGATCCGGCCCTCGGGCCTGCTGCGGGCGCTGGCCGCGGTGTTCGAGACGCTCTGGCGGCTGGCCGTCCCGGCGTCGGTGTCCGCCGCCGACCTGCAGATCGGCGAGCGGGACCGCCGCATCCTGACCCTGATGGCCAGCGGTGCCACGGACGACGCCATCGCCCGGCGGCTGGGGCTGGGGCGGCGCACGGTGGTGCGCCGGGTCTCGGCGCTGCTGGCCCAGCTGGGGGCCACCACGCGTTTCCAGGCGGGCGTGCAGGCGGCCCGGCGCGGTTGGCTGTGAGCCGTCCGTGCCGGGCCGGACCCCTGGGGGGTGGGGGTCAGGGAAAGGCGGTCAGCAGGTGCCCGCCGCGCGGTCGCGCACGACCAGGTCGGTGCGGCCGGGGGTGGAGTCCAGCCAGACCACCCGGGTGCCCTGGTCGGCGGCGGGCTGGTCCTGGCCGCCCCGGTCGCAGGAGAGGCGCTGCGGGGTGCCGCCGCCGGTCGGCAGCTGCCAGAGCTTGGGCAGTGCGGCGTTGGTCCAGCCGCCGGCGGGCTTGGTGCCCTCGACCTTGTAGGTGACGGCCTGGTCGGAGGCGGTGAGGCTGCCGCCGCGCGTCGGGGCGTTCGGCGAGTCGGCGGCCAGCACCTCGGTCACGCCGGAGCCGTCCAGGGCGCCGGAGCGGATGGAGGCGCGGGCGGTCGCGCCGTCGGGGGTGTCCAGCCACAGCAGCCGTCCGCCGGCGAGCCGGGCGGAGGAGGCGGTGCTCGCGGCGGCGCCGGGAGCGGCGTGCGCGGTGTACTGCGCGGTGACCTTGCCGGCGGCGATCGAGTAGACGGTCGGCGCGGTGACGTACTGCTGTCCGTCCTGCCAGGACTCGGTCCAGGCGAGGTAGCCGTCCTTGAGGGTGAGGTCGTCCGGGTGGTGCCCGTCGGCCAGCGGCAGTTCGACCGCGGGGGCCCCGTCGTGGGACAGCCGGATGCTGGTGCGGTGGGTGGTGAAGTCGTTCACGGTGAAGGCGATGTCGCCGCCGGAGACCTGGGGGCTGCCGGGCTCCGTCCCGTCGGCGAGGAACAGGCTGCGGACCGGGCCGGCGCCGGACAGCGGTGCGGCCAGCAGTTCGCGGCTGTGGTTCTGGGCGGTGGTGCCGATGGCCTTCCACACGGCGGTGGTGCCGTCGGTGGCGGGCCAGCTGTGGTAGCGGCCGTCGTCGGGGCTGAGCCGGACGGGGGCGCCGCGCCCGGTGGTGGAGCCGGCGTACAGCGCGGTGGTGTCGGGGCGGGTGCCGCCCGTGCCCTTGACCGGGTCGGGGGCGGGGGCCATCGCCACCCAGTGCCCGCCGCCGGCGGCCGGGGGCGCCATCGAGTAGGAGAGGTTGCGCGCCAGCGTGCGGCTGTCCATGCCGATCCGGCTCTCCCAGCCGGCCTTGATCCCGTGCGCGTCGAACGCGGCTGCCACGGTGCGCAGTTGGGCGGGGCTGAGGCCGAGGTCGCGGCCGGCCGCCAGGGCCGCGTTGCGCCCGGCCACGAAGTCGTCGAGCGGGGTGAGGTAGGCGGTGAGCGCCCGGTAGACCACCCGGTCGGCGGTGAGCGGGTCGAGGGTGCGCCGGACGTCCCACAGGGCGCCGCTGAAGATGGTGGCGTTGAGGTGCTGTCCGCCGTTGTCGACCGTGCCGCCGAGGTAGTCGTCCACGGTGGTGCGGTGGTCGTCCATCCGGCGGTCCGCGCAGGCCTGCGGGGTGCCGGTGCGGCACTTGCTCTCGCCGAGCAGCGCGGCCGCCGGGTCGTTCATGGACATGCCGCGGGCGGTGACCTCGATGGCGTTGCCGAAGTAGTCGGCGATGCCCTCGTTCATCGCGCCGGCCTGGCCCATGCCGGCCAGGTCGGCGGTGTTCGATATGACGCCGTGGGTCATCTCGTGCCCGGCGATGTCGAGGGCGGCGGAGAACGGGTAGTAGTTGGGGCCCCCGCTGCCGTAGACCATCTTCTTCCCGTCCCAGTACGCGTTGGCGTAGGGGGCGCCGTCCTGGGTCACGTTGACGACGGAGGTGATCGCGCCGCCCTTGCCGTCCAGGCCGTTGCGGCCGAACCGGTCGTGGTAGAAGTCGTACACGATACCGGCGTTGACGCTGGCGTCGGTGGCGCCGCTGGTGCCGGCGGAGGCCGGGAAGTCCGGGCCGGGGGAGTGGGCCGGGGGGAGGTCGGCGGGGATGCCGCCGCCGAAGTCCATCTCGTCCCGGCCGCCCGCGTCGTAGGTGGTGATGGTGGCGGGCCGGGTGAGGTCGGTGAGCTGGTAACTGCCGTCCGGCAGGCGGGCGATGTTCACCTTGGCGGAGTTGCCGTGGGCGTCCGGCGCGGTCCCGGTGGCGGGTTCGAGGCCGGCCGCGGTGCTTCCGGCGGCGGTGCTCCCGGCATTGCCGCCCGTCGGGAGCGGGGCGCGGGTGTCGTAGGCGAGGGCGACCACGCCGACGGTGGCGTCCACGAAGACCTCGCGGGCCGCCGGCGCCCCGGTCGCCGGGTCGGCGGCGTGCACGGTGAAGCGCTGGGCGAGCCGGCCGGCGCCGTCCGGCAGGACGACCAGGCCGTGGTCCTCGGCGGTGGCCGCGGCCCGGGCCTTCGGGTCCTGGACGGAGCCGAGCGCCAGGTCCCGCAGGGCGGCGGCCGGGACGGTGGCGGTGGTCGGCACGGTCAGGCCGGTGAAGTACTTGCCGCCGACCGACTCGACGCGCTGCCCGGCGCCCTCGCCCGTCAGGTGCACCAGGTACTGCGCGCCGAACACGGGCACGCCGTCGTGGCGCTGCTCGAACCTGACGGTGCGCCGGCCGTCGGCGGTGCTCTCGGATCCGACCTCGGCCAGCTCGCCGGGGTCGACGTGGTAGCGGTCGGCGTGGGCCGCGAGGTGGGCGCGGGCGGCGTCGGCGGGGCTGCCGACGGCCGGCTCGGCCAGGCCGGTGACCAGCTGTGGGGCGGCGGTGTCCTGACCGGCCACCAGGGAGGGCACCGGGTCGGGGGTGGCCGCGGGCCCGGCCAGGGCGGGCGGCGTGGCCAGGGCCAGCGCCACCACGGCGGTGGCGCCGATGCCGAGTGCTGTGGACGTGCGGGAACGACGGGGCACGGAGGTCCTCTCGCAGGGCCGAACGGTGGTCGCGGCGGGCCGGCCGCGCCGGACCACCGCGACGATCACGATAAGTCATCCAACGTCATATGTCGATAGACTTTCTATGTGCCCTCGGAGGGCCGGAACCCGACTCCCGCAACCGGCCCCGCAACCGGCCCGGAAACCCCAACCCGCCCCGCCCGGCGAGCGATTCGTTCAAGACGCCACCACACCCCCCGGCCGACACTGACCCGCATGACCGATCGCGCCTTCACCCCCGCCGCCGGCCGCCTCGGCCCCGTACGCCTCTACGACCCCATCGTCTCCCTCACCCGCGAACGCCTGTGGCGCAGCCTGCTCGCCATGCACGTGGCCCCCCGCCCCGACGACGTGATCCTCGACGTCGGCTGCGGCACCGGCTCACTGGCCGTCCTCCTCGGCCGCGTCGAACCCCGCGCCCGCGTCATCGGCGTCGACCCCGACCCCACCACCCTCGAAGTGGCCCGCCGCAAGGCCGCCGCCGCCGGAGTGACCCCCGAATGGCACATCGGCATGGGCGACGCCGTCGCCGACCTCGTGGGCGCCGAAACGGCCGACACCGTCGTCTCCAGCCTCGTCCTCCACCAGTGCCCCATCCCCATGAAACAGGCCGTCCTCGCCTCCATGCACACGGCGCTGCGCCCCGGCGGCAAGCTCGTCATCGCCGACTTCGGACGCCAGCGCACGGCCGCCATGCGCCTGGCGTTCCGCATCGTGCAACTGGCGGACGGCAAGGAGGACACCCAGCCCAACGCCGACGGCATCCTGCCCCGGCTGATCACCGAGGCCGGCTTCCACGGCGTGCGCGAGACCGAGACCGTCTCCACGCTCACCGGCTCGCTGTCGTTCTACGTCGCCCGCCGCGCGTAGGTCGCCCGTCGGGTTCCCCGTGCGACCGGTGACCACGGGTACGCCGGCGGGCCCGCGCCTCCTGCTCAGCCGGGCGTCGTGTACTTCACCCGCTCCTGGAGCGGGGTCAAACGCTCCGTCAGCCGGCGTGTCTCGATGCTCTCCACGCGGTCGGGCGGTTCGTCCTCGTCCCCGGCCCAGCACATGTAGATGTCGACCGTCCCGTGCGGGAGGGCCGCGGACACCAGCGCCGCCAGGAACTCCCGGGAGTGCTTCTGAGCGAGGAACTCCTCGCGCTCCTCGTCCCGCATCGCGTCGACGAGCGCCATCGCGTCGGCCGTGTCGGTGAACCCCTCCCACTCGAACCGGGAGCTGTTGAATCCGCAGCCGCAGCCCTCGTGCGAGCCGACGTAGGTCACGTGCGGTGAAGTGAAGCGGGCTCGAACGGGCGCGTCGGCGGCGATCTCGCGAACCCCGCAGTAGCAGGTCCCGAGCCGGGGACCGGCGGTGCAGGGGATTGGCAGCACGGGCTGTTCGGTTCCGATCCACACCATCAGACACATGCGGACGAGGCTACGCCGGGCCCGAGGCACCCGCCCGGCCCGAGGCGCGCAGCACCGGGAGCACCGCGGACGGCGTCAGCCCCGTCATCTCCCGCATCTGCCGGCTGAAGTGCGCCTGGTCCGCGAAGCCGCCCGCCAGCGCCGCCTCGGCGAGCGTGCGCCCCTCGCCCAGCGCGTCGGCGGCGCGGGCCAGCCGCCGCCAGATCCGCCAGCGCGCCAGCGGCACCCCCAACTGCCGCCGCGCCAGCGCCCGCAGGCGCTGCGGCGACAGCCCCACCCGCGCCGCCAGCCCCGGCAGCGCGACCCGGTGGTCCGTCAGCGCCTCCATCGCCGCCCACAGCCGCACGTCCACCTCGGCCGACGGCAGCACCCCGGACGGACACAGGTCCTCCTCCACCAGGTCCCGCCACTGGGGTGCCACGGTGACACCGTCACCGCACCCCGCCCGCAGCCGGTCCGCGAACGCGCAGTGCGGATCGACGAAGAACGCCGACACCTCCCGGACCGGCGCCATCCGGTGCCACACCATCGGCGCCACCACCACCGCCGCACCCCGGTGGCGGACCCCGGCCCCGTCCACGATCGTCACCTCGCCGCCCGCCGCCGCGACGGCAACCTGGAACGCGGCGTGCCGATGTGACGTACTGTCCGCCAACGGCCCCCGGTACAGCGCGTACCCCGCGCCCACCACGAAGCGCCGCCCGATCCCCTCCCGCTGCCCCATCCGCCCGATGCTGCCAGAGCGCCGCACCCGCCACCCCGGATTCCGGCCACCCCCTAGCGCCGCAGGCCCACCTCGCGGGCCTTCCAGGCCAGGGCCATCGCGAACCGGACCGTGCCCACCAGCCCGGCCAGGGCGAGCGCGATCCACAGCGGGATCCCGAGCAGGCTCGGCCGGCCCGTGATCATCCGCTCGCCGGCGAGCCACACCCTGGTCTCGTGGCCGTCCGGATACAGCTTCCCGGTGGGCCGCTCCTCGCTGAACTCCCGGCCGCCGGCACTCCAGTGGTACGTGCAGCCGTAGATGTCGCGGCCCTGGTTCTGGTCGTCCAGCTCCCGGCCCGTCGTCCGGCAGCCCGTCACGGTGGCCGTGACGCCGGGCGGTTCGTGCAGCCTGGTCCGGACGGCGTAGGCGGCCTGCGCCGCCGCGAACACCGCGCCCAGGGCGAGCACCAGCAGCAGCACCAGCGCCACACAGGAGACGACGTAGTCGGTGGTGGAGACCCGACGCAGCAGCGGCAGCGAGGCACCGACGGCCGCCACCAGCGCGACCCCGCACACCACCAGCCACCACCGCCGATCGCCCGGCAGATCCTGCGACCCCGCCCACACCACCGGCCCGGCCGCGCCCCCCAGCACCGCCACCCCCGCCACCACACCCACCGCACACCGCCGGTGCAGCGCCCCCCACTCCACGGAAGCCTCGCGCCCCACCCCGCCCCCTCCCCGCCGCCCACCCGCCCGACACCGCCACCCCCGAGGACGCCCCCGCCCGATGTCACGGTTTCGGCCCGCGCCCGGTCTTCATCGGTGAACAGGGCGCGGCAGACACCCGCGCCCCCCGCTGCAGGAGAGGGACGAGCCATGGAAACCGTGACCGTGCGACGGGTCATCGCGGCGCCGATCGCCGAGGTGTTCGACTGGTGCGCCACGAGCACCAACTACACCCGCTCCCCGTTCGTGCTCAGGGCGCGCCTGGCCCGGCCCGGCGAGGGCGCGCCCTACGGGGTGGGCGCCGTGCGGCTGCACACCTGGCTGATCGGCTGGTTCAACGAGCGGATCACCGCCTACAACGCCCCGCACGGCTTCGACTACACCGTCGACCGCAGCTTCCCGCCGGCCCGGCACGAGTTCGGCCGGATGACCTTCGAGGAGGTCCCCGAGGGCACCCTGGTCGTCTGGACGACCGGCTTCGCGCTCCCCATCCCCCTCGTCGGCGCGGCCTTCGCCCGCCGGGTCGGCAAGCCCGTCATCGCCCACGTCTTCGGCGCCATCCTGGCCGCCGCCGCCACCGACCTCGAAGCCGCCCCGAAGAAGCGCCCCTGACGCCGCGCCCCCACGGCAGGAGCGGGACGGCTCAGGCCGGCGGGTTCGGCCGGTTCAGGCCGCGGTCGTAGGCGAAGATCACGGCCTGCACCCGGTCCCGGGCGCCGATCTTCGACAGCACCCGGCTGACGTGCGTCTTGACGGTCGACTCCGCGAGCACCAGGCGCTGCGCGATCTCGCCGTTGGTCCAGCCCCGGCCGACCGCGACCAGGATCTCGCGCTCGCGCTCGGTCAGGGCGTTCAGCCGCGGATCGTCCTCGGCGGCCGTGCCGGGCGGGCGCACGGGCAGGTGGTGGGCGTAGGCGTCCAGGAGGCGCCGGGTGATGGCGGGGGCGACGACGGCGTCGCCCTCGGAGACGGCGCGGATCCCGGCCAGGAGGTCCTCCGGGCGGGCGTCCTTGAGGAGGAAGCCGCTGGCGCCGGCGCGCAGCGCGGCGTGGGCGTACTCGTCGAGGTCGAAGGTGGTCAGGACGAGGATGCGCGAGCGCCCGCCGGTGGCGACGATGCGCCGGGTGGCCTCGATGCCGTCCATGCCGGGCATCCGGATGTCCATCAGGACGACGTCGGGCCGCAGGTCGGCCGCCAGGCGCACGGCCTCGGCGCCGTGCGCGGCCTCGCCGACGACCTCCGTGCCGGGCTGGCTCTCCAGCAGCATCCGGAAGCCGTACCGCTGGAGCGGCTGGTCGTCGACGATGAGGACCGTGGTCACGTCAGGCCGCCTGTCGGGTCGGGGTCGGGGTCGGGGGTGAAGGCGCCGGGGCCGCCGGGTCCGTCGGGTCCGTCGGGGGTGAGGTCGAGGACGGCCTCCACGGTCCATCCTGCCCCGGGCCCGGGCCCGGCGGTGACGGTGCCCCCGTACAGGGCCGCGCGTTCGCGCATGCCCGTGAGCCCGTGCCCCTCCTCGCCCGCCGCACCGCCGCGCACCGCCCCGCCGGGCGGACCGCCGTCCCGCACCCGCACCCGCAGGCGGCCGCCCTCGGCGGCCAGCGTCACGTGCGCCCGGGTGTCGGGCCCGGCGTGCTTGAGGGTGTTGGTGAGCGCCTCCTGGACGATCCGGTACGCCATCAGCTGCACCCCGCGGTCCAGCCGCTCCACCTCGCCGCGCGCGGTGTACACGACCTGCGGCCCGGCGGCCCGGATGCGCGCGCACAGCCCGTCGAGGTCGGCGATGCCCGGCTGCGGCGTGAACTCGGGGCCCTGCTCGCCCTGGTCGCGCAGGACACCGAGCATGCGCCGCAGCTCGCCCAGCGCCTGGCGGCTGGTCTCCCCGATCAGCAGCAGCGCCTCCCGGCCCCGCTCGGGGGAGGCCTCGGTCGCGTACGCGCCGCCGTCCGCCAGGGTGATGATCACGGACAGGTTGTGGCCGATGATGTCGTGCATCTCCCGGGCCACCCGGGTGCGCTCGGTGGCGGTGGCCAGCCGGCTGCGCTGGTCGCGCTCGACCTCCAGCCGCGCCGCCCGCTCGCGCAGCCCGGCGAGCTGGGCCCGGCGGATGCGCACCGCGATGCCGACGGCCACCGCCGCCGTCGCCGCGCTGAACAGGAAGAACAGCGCGTCCCCGACCGGCAGCCCGCCGGACAGCTCCACCGCGACCAGGGCCGACGCGCCGGTCATCGCCGCGCACGCCCACGCCAGGTGCCGCAGGCTCCCGTGCAGGGCCAGGCTGTAGAGGGCGACGAGCAGCGCGACGTCCGCGCGTAGCGCCACCCCCAGCGACCACTGCAGGACGAACACGGCCGCGACCGCCGCGAACGCCGCCGCCGGTCGCCGCCGGCGCCACAGCAGCGGTAGCAGCAGCCCCGCCTGCAAGGCCAGCAGCGCCGCCAGCGGCGGGCGGGCGAAGACGATCCGGTGCTCGCGCGCCCGCTCCCCGCCGTCGTGGAAGGGCAGCAGGTCCGGCAGGCAGAACAGCAGGAAGACCGCGGCCACCACCGCGGTGTCCAGCACCCACGGGTGGTCGCGGTCCGCCTGCCGCGCCCGCTGCCCCAGCCGGGCCAGGCGCGCGAACACCGGGTACCCCGACAGCGGGTCGCCCCCCGCCCCCACGGCGGTGTCGTGCTCGCTCACGGTGTCACCTTCGTCCAGCTCGTCCGGAACGGTCGTCACCTTCGTCCAGCCCATCCGCAACGGACGTCACCTTCGTCCAGCTCACCCCGGAACGGATACGGATACGAAACGGGCCCGGTGCGGCACCCGACTCGAACGGGCACCGCACCGGGACGTCCACGCAGTCTCCCAGCCCTCAGGCGTCGCTGCGCATCAGCCGCACGGCCGCGCCCGCCAGGGCGAGCACCGTCCACAGCAGGAAGACCGCCAGCCCCGCGGCGGGCGACAGCGTGGTCGCGTCGTGGTGCAGGGCGAACATCGCCTGGCCCGCGTTGCTGGGCAGGTACGGGCTGATGTGGTCCTGCCAGGACGAGGGCAGCAGCGAGATCAGGCCGGGGACCAGCATCAGCGAGGCCACCAGCACCGAGATGCCGCCCGCCACCGACCGCAGCAGCGCGCCCAGCGCGACACCGATCACGCCCACCAGGGCGAGGTAGAGCCCGGCCCCCAGCAGGCCGCGCAGGACGCCGGCGTCGGAGAACGTCATCGCCGCGCGGGTACCGGAGAGGATGCCGCTGTCGGCCGCGAAGGCGACGAACACCCCGACGGTGCCCAGCAGCAGCACCACCACCCCGTACACCGCCGCCTTGGACCACAGCACCGGCAGCCGGCGCGGCACCGCGGCCAGGGTGGAGCGGATCATGCCGGTGGAGTACTCGCCCGCGGCGACCAGCACGCCCAGGACGCCGAACGCCAGCTGCGCGAAGTTGGTGCCGAACAGCGACAGGCTCAGGGCACTGGCGTCGGCGAAGTCCCCCCGATCCATCGGGCGCCCCGAGGTGATCCTCGACTTGAACTGGAATGCGGCGATCAACCCGAACGCGACCAGGAACAGCAGGCCCAGGCCCAGCGTGATCCAGGTCGAGCGCAGCGACCACAGCTTGGCCCACTCCGAGCGCAGCACGCGCACGGGCGTCACCCGGTAGGCGGGGCGCGCGGGCCGCCGGTCGGCGGCCGCGGACGTCTGGCTCGGTGCGATGGTGCTCATGCCGCGCTCCTCGGGGACTCGGCGCCGGCACCCGCACTGGCGGCGGGCCCGGTCGCGGTGGTGGTGCCGTGGTACTCCACGGCGTCCCTGGTCAGCTCCATGAACGCCTCCTCCAGGGAGACCGTGCGGGTGGTGAGCTCGAACAGCGCGATGCCCTGCTCGGCGGCCCGCAGGCCGATCTCCCGCGCGGCCAGGCCGGTGACGAGGAGCTCCTCCGAACCGGAACGGCCGGTGACCTCCACCCCGGGCCCGGCCAGCGCCGTGCGCAGCCGGGCCGGATCGGCGCTGGCCACCTTCACCACGTCGCCGCCGGCCTGGCGGACCAGGTCCTGCACGGTGGTGTCGGCCAGCAGCCGGCCCCGCCCGACGATGATCAGGTGGTCGGCGACCAGCGCGACCTCACTCATCAGGTGCGAGGACACGAAGACGGTGCGGCCCTCGGCGGCCAGCGAGGTGAGGAGGTTGCGGATCCACAGCACGCCCTCCGGGTCGAGACCGTTGACCGGCTCGTCCAGCATCACCGTCGCCGGGTCGCCCAGCAGCGCCGCCGCGATCCCCAGCCGCTGGCCCATGCCCAGCGAGAACGCCCCGGCACGCTTCCTCGCCACCGACTGCAGCCCCGTCAGCTCGACGACCTCCTCCACCCGCGAGCGCGGGATGCCGTGGGTGTGCGCCTGGGCCATGAGGTGGTTGAACGCGGAGCGCCCCGGGTGGATCGACTTGGCCTCCAGCAGCGCCCCGACCTCCTGCAACGGCGCCGCGTGCGCGGCGTAACGGCGCCCGTTGACGCGCACCGAGCCGCTGGTGGGCGCGTCCAGCCCGACGATCATCCGCATGGTGGTGGACTTCCCGGCACCGTTGGGCCCGAGGAAGCCGGTGACCGTGCCGGGCTTGACCATGAAGTCGAGCCGGTCGACGGCGGTCTTCTCCCCGTACCGCTTCGTCAGCTGGTGCGCCTCGATCATCGCTCACCCCTACGCTCCGGGGCCGGACCGTCCCGGCCTCCCTCACACTCCACGCTAGGCGCGGCGCCGGCGCGATCCGTGGTACCCCGGACCGATCATCGGAGGGGGCACGGTACCCCGGTACCACGTCAGGACCGCCTGTTGCGGTTACATCACGACGTGTCCGATTCATCGAGTATTGGACCGGAGTGCGGCGATTAACTTTGTTGGCAGTGATGCGAACGGTCTCTCATAATGCCTGCTGAGACGCGTGATGGACGGTCCGGAGAACCGCCGGGGGAGCGGTTTGCGAGGAAGTCCGTGCGCGAGATCCCACATTTTCCCGGGGGAGTTCCTTGTCCGCGCCCGAAAACGAAACAGCCGCCGTTCCGGAGCAGCCCGACGCCGCGCCGGAACCGGCCGCCGTACCGCAGCACCCCGTCGTACCGCAGCACCCCGTCGTACCGCAGCCCGACGCTGCGCCGCAGCACGCCGTCGCACCCGAACCGGCCGCGCGCCGGCTGCCGCGCGCCGTCGGCGTCGCGCTGGCCACCGCCGGCCTGCTCGCCGTCACGGCGACCAGCGCCGCGGTGACCGTCGCCGTCGGCAGGCCGGACACCCGCCCGGCCGCCGCCGCCGCACCCGCGCCGGCCACCACCACCGCCTCCAGTCCGAGCCCGACGGCCTCCGCCACCCCGCTACCGGTGCCGACGCCCACCGCCGCCCCGACCACCCCCAAGCCGGCCAGCACCGTCAAGGGGACCGTCAACGGCGGCAAGCACGAGGGCGACCTGCGCTACTTCCTGCTCCCGATCCCGGACGGAGGCGAGTCGTACGGGCCCGCGGACGGGATGACCATGACCAACGACGACGTCGCCGACCTGTTCGGCAAGCAGGACGGCATCATGGACATCCTCGGCTCGTACGGCTACCAGTCGGGCGCCACCCGGATGTACCGGACGGCCGACGGCAAGGCCGAGGTCACCGTCACCCTGCTGCGCTTCGGCTCCACCTCGATGGCGCGCGAGTTCGTCCAGGGATACACCCTCAAGTCGCAGGACCCGATCGACATCGACGGCGACCCGAACGCCCACGGCTACCTGCACAAGCCCAAGCAGCAGGCGTACACCGGCTCGATGACCGGCATCTCCAGCCAGGGCGACGTCCAGTACACGATCGACGTCGAGGTGAAGGGGACACCGGACAAGGCGCTGCTGAGCGGGCTGATGAAGCGCCAGCGCGAGTGGCTCGCCTCCGGCGGCTGAACGCAGCTGAACGCGGTTGAACGCGGTTGAACCCGCGCCGCCGCCCGTCCCGACGCCGTCCTTCCCACCCTCCTCTGGAGCCACCCCGTGACCACCGAACCCGCGCTGCCCCCGCCCGGCACCGCGCCGGCGCCCGCCTCCCCGCCGCAGCCCCACACCGCGCCCACCGAATCGCCCGCCACCGAATCGCCTGCCGCCGAACCGCCTGTCGCTGAACTGCCTTTCTCCGCACCGCAGTTCACCACTGAAATGCCGTCCGGCGCGCCGGCTCCCGAGCTCCTGCCGCCCGCCCCCGAGCGGGCGCCCCGCGCCCCGCGCCGCCCGCGCCCGGTGCTGCTGGCGGTGTCCGGCCTGGTGCTGGGCACCCTGGCCGGCGGCGGCGTCGGCTACGCCGTCCAGGCCCAGCGCCCGCCGACGCCGCTGCCGCCGATCCAGGTCGCGCGCCCGTCCTACCCGGCCGCGGTGGTCGACCCGACCGCCTTCGCCGCCCAGCAGCCCAAACCGCTGGCCATCGACGGCGACCTGCTCAAACTGCTGATCGGTGCCCCGGACGGCAGCGCCGCCTGGGGAGAATTCCCGGACAAGCCGAGCTGGGTGTCGGTCGGCGAGTTCGCCGAGCACAGCGACAGCGCGGTCCGCGACTTCAAGGACCTGAACTCCCGGGGCTTCCGGCGCGCGGCCGAGGTGGACTGGAAGAAGGGCGACACCAGGTACCGCGTGTCGCTGGTCCAGTACGCGCCGGACCGCGCCAACGAAGCCGCCACGCACGCCGTCGGCACCACCCGCAACCTGAAGCCGTTCGCCGACGGCGCCAACGGCGGCTACCGGGTGGACGAGGCACCCAGGTACTGGGCCGACAGCGCCGATCGGTACTACTACGGCCAGGCCGTAGCCCAGCGCGGCACGGTGGCGATGGTGGTGGAGGTCTTCGACCCCAAGCCGGTGAACCCCGATGTCGTGAAGGACCTCGCCAAGCAGCAATGGGAGCGGCTGGTATGACCGACAACAGCATGACCGGGACCCCGGCCGCCACGCCGGCGCCGACCGCCCCCGAGGCGGCCCCGGCCGCCGTCGAACAGTCCGCCGCCGAGCAGCAGTTCGCCGCCGATCCCGCCGCGCCGACCGCCGCCGATCCCGCCGCCCCGCGCCCCGCCTCCCGCCGCCTGCTGCGCGCGGGCGCCGCGACGGCAGCGGCGGCGCTGGCCGGGGTGGCCATCGGCGTCGGCATCATCAAGACCCAGTACGACGACCCCGCCCCGGCCGTCGCCGCCGGGCCGTCCGCCGCGCCCGTCCCGACCGCGACCGCCACGCCGTTCGGCGCCAAGTCCAACGGCAACCACTTCGGTTCGCTGCGCGACCTGCTGCTGCCCGTCCCGGCCGGCTACGAACCCGGCCCGGACGAGGGCGGCTACGGCAACGACACCGAACTCGGCGCCGAGTTCCTGTCCGCCGAACTGGACGACGAACTCCAGCAGATCCCCAAGGACAAGCGCGACAAGCTCCGCTCCTACTGGGAGGGCCTGCACGTCAAGGCCACCGGCGTGCGGACGTACCGGACCAGCGAGGACGACCTGGTGGTCGGCCTGAAGCTGCGCCAGTTCAACCAGCAGGAAGTGCAGAAGCTCAACGAGTACACCGCGGTCTTCACCGGCGACACCGGCCTGTTCCGGATCGGCCCGGAGATCCCGGGCCACCCCGAGGCGCACTGCTACCTGATGCCGGCGCCGCCGTCCGCGCCGATCGACTACCTGGAGTGCTCGGCCGCCGAGGGCGACCTCCTGGTGGTCATGAACGTCGAGGGCGTGGCACCGCTGCCCAAGGACCGGATCGTCGCCCTCTTCACCCTGCAGCTCGACCGCCTCGCCCGCCCGGGAGCGTCCGCATGACCGACCACGCAACCCCGCACGAACCCGCCGCCCCCGCCGAGACCCCCGCTGAGGCCGCCGTCGAGACCCCCGCGGGCACCTTCGCCGAGTTCCCCGCCGCTCCCGCCGCGGAGACCCCCGAGGAGCACGAGGCCCGCCTTGCCCGGCGCAGCGCCCGCCGCAGGGCGGCCGCGCGCTGGGCCACCGCCACCCTGGTGTTCGCCCTCGCGGGCACCGGTGCCGCGCTGGCCGTCACCGCCCCCGAGCGCACCGACCTGCCCGGCCTGGCCACCCCGGGCGACGGCCGCTACACCTTCCCGCCGCTGACGCTGCCGCCGCTGCCCTCCGGCAGCAGCACGCCGGACCGTACGGGCGGCAAGAACGCCCTGCACGCCGCGGACCTGCGCTACCTGCTGCTGCCCGCCCCCAAGGAGGCCGGCGGCAGCCTCACCCCGGCGCTCTACCCGGTTCCCACCGCCTCGGCCACCGGCACCCCGTCGGCGAGCGCGACCCCGAGCCCGACCGCCTCCGCCTCCGCCTCCGCCTCGGCGTCGGCGTCGGCGTCGGCGGGCGCGAGCCCGTCCACGGCCCCCGCCGGCCAGGCTCCGGCCGACTGGGTCACCTGCGACGCGATCCTCGCCGAGCAGCGCGACCCGGCCGAGCTCCGCGCGCTGCTCCTGCAGGACGCCTGCCGGGCGGCCACCGTCCGGGAGTGGACGGCCTCCGACGGCACCCGCACCCAGATCCGGCTGCTGCGCTTCGGCGCCTCCTTCGAGTCCTGGAACGTCTTCTCCTCCCTGCGCTCCGACGCCAAGCCCAATGCCCTGCCCGGCGCGAAGAGCACCTCCCACAGCGCCTGGGACACCGTCGAGGGCGTCCACCTGGACGCCCAGGAGAGCTCGGCGAAGGGCGCCAAGGGCACCCCGAACGCCCGCATCGCCTACCTCTGCGCCTCCGACCTCGTCGCCGTCGTCACCATGACCAACCCCGACGGCGTCCCGGACGCGGCCTTCCGCCAGGTGGTCACCCTCCAGTCCGACCTCCTCGCCTGACACCGGCCCCCGGGCCCGCCGCCCCCGGGCCCGCCGCCCGCACGCCCCTCACACCGTCAGCCGGGCGGCGGCGGGCAGGTGGTCGCTGGAGGTGGCGGGCAGGGTCCAGGCGGCGGTGGCGGGCAGGCCCCGGGTCATGACGTGATCGATCCGGGCCAGCGGGAAGACCGCCGGCCAGGTGAACCCGAAGCCGCCGCCCGCGCTGTCCTGCGCGGAGCTCAGCCGGCTGGTGACCGGGGTGAGCGCGTGGTCCCCGGCGGCGGTGTTGAGGTCGCCCAGCAGCAGCACCCGGTGCAGGGGCTCCTCGTCCAGCGCGGCGCCGAGCGCGGCGAGGTTGCGGTCGCGGTGAGCGGTGGCGAAGCCGGTGACGTTGAGCCGGACGGAGGCGAGATGGACCACGTACACGGCCAACGGCCCACCAGGGGCCTGGACTTCGGCCCGCAGTGAGCGGCTCCAGCCCGGGTCGATGGTCAGCCGCCGTGCGTCGGTCACCGGGTAGCGGCTCCACAGCGCGACGGTGCCGATCCGCGTGCGGTGCGGCAGTTCGGCGTCCAGCACGTGCTGGTAGACGGGCAGCGCGGCGTCGGTGACCTCCTCCAGGGCGACCAGGTCGGGGCGGGCGGCGAGCAGCGCCCGGGCCGTGCCGGCGGGGTCCGGGTTCTGCGCGCTCACGTTGTGGGTGACCACGGTCAGGCCCGCACCGCCGGCCGGGCCCGCACCGCCCCCCGGCGGCGGCGGGCCGCCGCCGGCGAGCACCGGCCCGAGCACGACGGCCCACACCGCGGCCAGCACCACCGCGGCGCACGCCGGCACCGGCGCTCGCCGCAGCGCGGCGGCGAGCAGGACGGCGGGCACCACGACACCGGCCCAGGGCAGGGCGCTCTCCCACAGGCTCCCCAGCTGGACGCCCAGGCTCGGCACCCGCCGGTGACCGGCCAGGGCGAGAGCGGTCAGCAGGGCCACGGCGGCGGCCACACGGCCGCGCCGCCAGCGCCCGACCGGCTCGCGCCGCTGCCGCCGCCGACGGCATCGACGGCCGCCCGGGCGGGAGACACCCGTCGAGGCGCCCCCCACCGTCCCCTGTCCCGCCCCCGCCACCGCTCCCGGCCTTGAGACCGCCCCCGCCCCCGGCGCGAGCCCCTCCTGCGATCGGATCATGAACGCCCCCTACCCGGCCGCGTCGGGCAACTGGGCCGGACAGGTCCCGCCAGGGCTGGTCAGCAGCTCGAAGTGCCAGATCTCGTTGGCGTACACCTGGCAGAGCCCGTACCGCGCGCCGTGCTGGATCAGCCAGTAGTCGGCATTGGTCGGACCGATGTCGATCGCCTTGCCCGAGACGTGCGCCGACTTCTCCGGCGTGTTCACGAACTGCCTGGCCCGCTCCAGACTCCCGTACCTGGCCACCCCCTTGTCGAGCAGCCGCTGCTGGTACTCCTTGCTGCGCCAGCCCGAGGTGACGGTCATCTCGATGCCCTGGGCGCGCGCGTCCCCGGCGGCCTGCTGGACGGCTGCCAGCAGCGGTCCGTCCAGGTTGCCCACCGCCGGCGCCCCGGTGTCGAACGGGGTCAGCGTCGTGCCGTCGGGAATGTCGCCGTCCGCCCCCGCCGAGGAACCGGACCCCGGAGCGAGGGAGGAGGAGAACGGCGCGACGGTGGCCGCCAGGGTCCGCAGCGCCGCCTCGGTCGCCGGCGGATCGGCGGCCGCGCAGGCGCCGGCCAGCGCCAGCACCACCACCGCCCCGGTGCCCACGGCCACCGCCCGCCGGCCGCCCCCCACCGGCCGCCACCGCGTCGCCTCCTGGCGCGTCGTCCCGTCCATCCCTGCCTCCCGGCGCTCGTCACTTCGCCGCGACGGGGAAACCCGGCGGCCACACCATGGGAGGAAAAGCGGTGTTACCAGGACGTCTGCACTAGCCGATACGTTTTCGATAGGCCCGTTCGTGTCCAATGGACGGCAACGGCAACGGCAACGGCAACGACAGCAAGAGCGGGACGGGAGAACAGCGCGTGCGGGTCCTGGTGGTGGAGGACGAGATCTACCTCGCCGAGGCGGTCCAGGCGGGCCTGCGCCTGGAGGCGATCGCCTGCGACATCGTCACGGACGGCGACGCCGCCCTCGAACGCCTCGCCGTCCACACCTACGACGTCGTCGTCCTGGACCGCGACATCCCCGGCACCCACGGCGACGACGTCTGCCGCACCATCGTCGAGCACCGCCTGGGCTGCCGCGTCCTCATGCTCACCGCCGCCGCCCGCCTCAACGAGAAGGTCGCCGGCTTCGAACTCGGCGCCGACGACTACCTGACCAAACCCTTCGACCTCGCCGAACTCGTCGTCCGGCTGCGCTCCCTGGCCCGCCGCCCCGCCCAGGCCGCGCCCCCCGTCCTCGAATACGCCGGACTGCGCCTGGACCCCTTCCGCCGCGAGGTCTACCGCGACGGCCGCTACGTCGCCCTCTCCCGTAAGCAGTTCGCCGTCCTGGAGGTCCTGATGACCGCACGCGGCGGCGTCATCAGCGCAGAGAACCTCCTCGAACGCGCCTGGGACGAGAACGCCGACCCGTTCACCAACGCCGTCCGCATCACCATCTCCGGCCTGCGCAAACGACTCGGTGAACCCTGGGTGATCCAGACCGTGCCCGGCGTCGGCTACCGCCTCACCGACGGCACCCCCACGTGAGCGCCCCGCCCCGCACCCGCCCCGCGCCGCGACCGCGCCGCCTGACCGCCCGCCTGCGACTCACCCTCAGCTACACCCTCTTCGCCGTCATCACCGGCACCCTCTGCCTGGCCGTCGTCTACGTCGGCATGCGCTACATCCCCAACTACCCGCTCACCTCCTCCAACCCCCGCGACCGCCTCTCCGCCCCCTCCCGCCAGGAGATCCTCCGCTCCCTGCTCACCATCTCCGGCTACGCCCTGGCCCTGCTCACCGCCGTCGGCACGATCGGCGGCTGGTTCATCGCCGGCCGCGTCCTGCGGCCCCTCCAGGACATCACCAGGGCCGCCCACCGCGCCGCGAGCGGAGCACTCGAACACCGCATCGCCCTCGCCGGCCCCCGCGACGAGTTCACCGACCTCTCCGACGCCTTCGACGAGATGCTCGAACGCCTCCAGCGTTCCTTCGACGCCCAGCAGCGCTTCGCCGCCAACGCCTCCCACGAACTGCGCACCCCCCTGGCCATCACCCGCACCATGCTCCAGGTCGCCGCCGCCGACCCGGCCCGCCAGGACTGGACCACCCTCGTCGCCCGGCTCCAGGACACCAACCAGCGCGGCATCGAGATCAGCGAAGCCCTCCTCCAACTCGCCGACCTCGGCCACACCGCCCCCGAACTCGAACCCCTCGACCTGGCCCGCACCACCCGCGACGCCCTCGCCGCCGTCCAGGAGGAGGCCGCCGCCCTGGGCGTCACCGTCACCACCGACTGCCGGCCCGCCCCCGCCACCGGCAACCCGGTCCTGCTGCGCCAGGCCGCCGTCAACCTGCTGCAGAACGCGCTGCGCCACAACCTGCCGACCGGGGGATCCGTCACCGTCACCACCGGGGCCGATCCGGACCGCCCCGGCCGGGTCCGGCTCGCCGTCACCAACACCGGCCCCCGCCTGGCCCCCGAGACCGTCCCCACCCTCACCGAGCCCTTCCTGCGGGGTCGCGGCCGCACCGCCCAGTCCGACCCCGCCCGCCGCGGTCACGGCCTCGGCCTGGCCATCGTCGTGGCCGTCACCGACGCCCACCACGGCGACCTCGGCCTCGCCCCCGCCCCCGGCGGCGGCCTGCACGCCACCCTCAGCCTCCCCGCCCGCTGAGCCCGGCCGCCGTCCCGCCGAGCCCCGGCCTCACCCCGTCGGCTGCCCGGGCCGGCCCGGCACCCACAGCGGCGCCGGGCCGCCGAGCGCCATGTACCGGGCCGCGTCCTCCTCCAGCCACCCGTCCACCCGGCCCGGATCGCCGCCGCACGACTCCACCAGCGCGGCGGCCGCGATCCGGGCACAGGCCAGCATCAGCGCCAGGGTGTCCCGGCGGCGGTGCCGCTCCCGGACGTACGCCTCGCCCCGCTCGTCGATACGCCGGCCGTGCGCCTCCCGGCCCTCAGCCTCCCGGCCGTGCGCCTCCCGGCCGGCCGCCGAAGCGCCCCCGCCCCCGTCCCCCTCGCCGGCGGTGACCGCCTGGACGCCGTGCCACACCAGGGCGAGCGCGGCCGGTTCGGCCGGGTGCGTCACCTCCGCCCGGCCCGCCTGCTCACGGGCCTCCGCCGACCGCCGGCCCAGCCACTCCAGCACCGCCGGCACATCCCCCTCGCGGGCCTGGAGCACCAGCTCCGCCGCCCGGTACGCGAGCGCCCGCAGGACCTCCCCGGCCGGCACCCGCAGCCCCGGCACCGGCGGCTCGCCGAACGCCAGCCAGGCGTCCGCGAACGACGCCGCCCGCATCCGCCCCAGCCACGCCGGAGCCCCGGCCGCGTCGCCCACCCACTCCTGCGCACCCAGCCGGACCAGGCCCGCCGCGGCAAGCCGCGCCGCGTCCCCGTCCAGCCCGCACAGCCGTCCACCCCTCACCGCGCACCCCCGTCAGCGCCCTCAATCCCGTGACGGGCACATCCCACCACACCAGGACGCAAGCGAACTAGACAGGGACCCGACAAAAATTTCCGACGCCGCCCAGCCGCCGCCCAGCCGCCGCCCAGCCCAGGACCAGCGGCAACCGCCCCGCCAGAGCGCCCAGCGCGGCCCGCTGCGCACCGGTGGAGGCGCGCCGTCCCGTCCCGACCAGCAGTGCGTCCCGGTCGGAGAACGACGCGGGGAACGCGGCCCCGGCGATCCCCTCCAGCAGCGCGCGCGAGCGCCGCAGCCCCTGCGCCGGCGGCCCCGGCACCCCGGGCAGGAACGCGGCCAGGCCGAGATGGTGCAGCGTCCACTCCAGGACGTACGCGTCGAGGTGGTCGCCCGCCGTGAGCACCTGTCCGCGCGTACCGACCCGCGGCGCCGGACCGGCGAGCCCGGCGACCGCCGCCCGCAACGCCGTCCGACACCGCGCGAAGTCCTCCGTCCCCGCGAACTGCCCGCCCGCACCCCCGGGCCCGGCGGACCGGGGGTGTGATGCTGTCCCCGGCCGCCACCCAGGTCGTCGCACCGTTCGACAGTTCGGCCATGTGGCCGCCCCCCGCTGACGGTTCGCCCTGTGCCGCGGTCCCCGCCGCGGTGCCCGAAGAGCTGGTCACGGGTGTGCGGGGCCGGCGGGCCTCCGCGGCGAACCGGGCCGCCGGAACCGCGGGGCCCCCGGCCGCCCGTACCGGGGCGCCGCTACGCGAGGTGGTACTGCGCGGGGGTGGAGACCCGGGCGCCGAGTTCGGCGGCGGCGCGGCGCGCCCAGTACGGGTCGCGCAGCAGTTCGCGGCCGAGCAGGACGGCGTCGGCCCTGCCGGCGGCGAGGATGTCCTGGGCCTGGACGGGGTCGGTGATCAGGCCCACGGCCGCCACGGGCATGCCGGCCCCGCTGCGCACGGCCTCGGCGAAGGGCACCTGGTAGCCGGGTCCGGCGTGGATCGTGGCGTCGGGGACGAGGCCTCCGGTGGAGACGTCCATCAGGTCCACGCCGTGGGCCAGGAGTTCCTCGGCGAGGCGGACGGTGTCCTGCGAGGTCCACCCGGTGCGGCCGTCCTGCGGGTTCTCGGTGAGCCAGTCGGTCGCGGAGACGCGGAAGAGGACGGGCAGGTCCTCGGGCCACGCCGAGCGGACGGCGTCGACGACCTCCAGGGCGAAGCGGATGCGGCCCTCGAAGGAGCCGCCGTAGGCGTCGGTGCGGTGGTTGCTGTGGGGGGAGAGGAACTGGTGGATCAGGTAGCCGTGGGCGCCGTGGATCTCGACGGCCCGGAAGCCGGCGTCGAGCGCGCGCCGGGCGGCGTCGGCGAACTGCCGGACGATCCCGCGGATCTGCTCCTCGGTGAGTTCGTCGGGCCTGGTCCGGGTGGGGGCGAAGGGGAGGGCGCTGGGGGCGAGCGGCGTCCATCCGTGGGCTTCGTCCGGGGCGAGGGCGCGGCCGCGGTCGATCCAGGTGCGCTCGGTGGACGCCTTGCGGCCGGCGTGGGCGAGCTGGAGGGCCGGCGCGGTGCCCTGTGCCGTCAGGAAGGAGGTGATCCGCCGGAAGGCCGCGACCTGGGTGTCGTTCCAGATCCCGAGGTCGTAGGGGGTGATGCGGCCTTCGGGGCTGACGGCGGTGGCCTCCATGATGATCATCCCCGTGCCGCCGGTGGCGCGTGCCGCGACGTGGGCGAAGTGCCAGTCCGTCGGGGCTCCGGCCGCGTCGCCGTCCGGAGCGGCGCTGTACTGGCACATCGCCGCCATCCAGACGCGGTTGGGGACGGTCAGGGTCCTCAGGGTGTAGGGGGTGAAGAGGGTGGTGCTCATGGGCGGACTCCTGTCGGCGGAGGCGGGGCCGGGGGAAACCTTCTCGAATGATTGCAAGTGCAATTTGTGTGACACCACAATAGTTGTGCACGCTGATTGCTTGCAAGCGCTGGCCATTTCATCCGGTGTCGCCACCTGCCGGCGGACCCGCTCCCGCGCGATCCTGGTCCCCACGGCCGTCGGCGCTGCGCCGCCCGTGTCCACCGTCCGGGCGGCGGATCCGACCATGCGTCACCAGGAGGTCCGATGAAGATCCCCGGTCCCGACCCCCGGCCGGACGGCGGGGTCGGCGCCATCGCGCAGGCCGGCGGGCTGCACGCCTACCAGCTGTGGCTGCACGCCGAGTACGGCCCCGTGGCGCGGTTCCAGCTGCCCGGCGCCGAGACGGCCGTGTCGGTCGCCGACCCGGTGCTGCTGGAGGCCACCGCACACCTGGACCGTCGCCCCGAGCGCCTGTTCTCCTTCCTGGACCCGCTGTTCGAGGCCGGCAACCTGCAAGTGCTCCCGGCGGACGAACACGCCCCGTGGCGCCGCACCCTGCTCTCGGTCCTGGCCGGCCGCCCCTCGCACGAGCAGGCCTTCGACCGCCTCACCGCGCTCGCCACCGGCCTCGCGGACCGCTGGGCCGCGCGGGGCGCGCGGGGCGAGGCCGTCGCGCTGCAGCAGGACCTGGCCGCCCTGTCCCTGCGGATGATCTGCGCGTACGCCCTGGGCGGCGAGGTGGAGGGCCCGGACGTCGTCGCCGCCGCCTTCGAGGAGGTGCTCGCCGACTACCTGGAACGGCTCTACCAGGTGCCCCCCGCCGTCGACCCGCAGGAGCGCGCCGAGCGGACCGCGCGGGCGCTCGCCCTCCTGCGCGCGACGGTCGACCGGGTGATCGCGGCCCACCGCGACGGAGCCCGCGCCGACCGCAGCGACCTGGTCGGCGCACTGGTCGAGGCCGGCGAGCGCCCCGCCCGGATCCGCGACACCGTCCTCGCGGCGATGCTCGCCGCCCACCACACCACCGGTGTGGCCGTCTCCTGGACCCTGCACCTGCTGGGCCGCCACCCGGGGGCGGCCGAACGCGTCACCGGGGAACTGGACCGCGTGCTCGGCGACCGCGCGGCCCCCGGGTACGCCGACCTGCGGCGCCTGCCGTACCTGCGGACGGTCCTCCAGGAGTCGATGCGCCTCTACCCGCCCGGCCCGTACGGCGCGCGCCAGACCACCCAGGCGCTCACCCTCGGCGCGTACGAGGTCCCGGCCGGGGCGGTGGTCTTCTACCCGTTCTGGGCCGTCCACCTGAACCCCGACCACTGGCCCGAGCCCGAACGGTTCCGCCCCGAGCGCTTCACCCCGGAGCAGGCGGCCGGACGCGCGCGGCTGGCCTGGGTCCCCTTCGGGTTCGGCCCGCGCAGCTGCGAGGGCGCCGCCCTGGCCATGGTCGAGTGCGAACTGCTGCTGGCCGTCCTCCTCAAGCGCCTGCGCTTTCGGCCCGTGCCGGGCCACCGGGTGGTCCCGGCCGAACGGTTCGTCCTCTGGGCGGCCGACGACATCCGCATGCTCGTCAGCCCGCGCCGGGCCGGGTGAGCGCCGCGGGCCCGCCGGCGCGCCCCGCGCGGCCCGGCCCCGGGCGTGCGGGTGCCCCGGGACGAACCGCCCCGGGGCACCCGGCATGGGGGAGCGGCGGGGATCAGCCCCCGATGCCGATACCGGTCTCGGTGGCGTAGCCGGCGACGCCGTTGGGGCCCACCGCGACGGCGGCGTCGAGGAACGAGGCGCCGTCAGGACCGAACTGGACGTCGGTGATGTGCAGGGCACTGCCGTTCGGGCCGACGGAGAACGCCCCGTGGTCGTAGTTCAGGGAGGGGATGTTGTCGGGGGTGGCGGCGGAGGCGATGGTCGCCCCGCCGAGCACGAGCGGGAGGCAGAGGGCGGAGACGGTCAGGACACGGCGCGCAGTACGCATGGGGGAAGAGCCCTTCCAGATAAGGGTGGTGATGGTCGATCGGACCGCCACGAAATGGCGGCCTGTCACCATCCACACACATTCGTATGCGGAGCGCGACCGGGGATGGCTGTCCGGGGCTACCGGTTCACCCGGGCCCCCCATCGCCGCCCCGAGGACGTGACGGGCGGCCCGCCGGAGCCCGGGGAGCGCCCCGCCCGCGCGGCGCCGCAGCCCCGGTGACGGGCCGCCCGGCGACCGGCGAGGCCGCCGGCCCCGCCGGGACACCGCCCCGGACACCGCTCACGGCCGGGGCGGGCGCGCGGGCGCCGGCCGGCGACTTGACGATCAAACCGGTGGTGCTGCGATAGTGACCCGGTGCGCGTCGGCCTGCTCGGACCCCTGGTACTGGACGCCGGAGCGGGCCCGCTGCCGATCGGCGGCGCGCGGCTGCGGGCGCTGCTGGCCTACCTCGCGCTGGACGCCGGCCGCGCCGTCCGGCCGCAGGCCCTGGCGGACGCGCTGTGGGCCGAGGCACCACCGGCCGACCAGACGAACGCCCTGCAGTCACTGGTGTCCCGCCTGCGGGGCGTCCTGGGCGACCCCGCGCTGCTCACCTTCGGACCGGCCGGGTACCGGCTGGCCGTCGAGGCCGGCGCGGTGGACACCGACCGGTTCGAGCAACTGGCCCGCTCCGGAAGGCACTTGCACGCGCAGGGCCGGCCGGCCGAGGCCGCCGCCGCGCTGCGGGAGGCCCTGGCCCTGTGGCGCGGCCCCGCGCTGGCGGACGTGCGCGAGGCGCCGTTCGCCGACGCCGAGGCCCGGCGGCTGGAGCGGGCGCGGCTGGTCGCCCTGGAGGACCGGATCGAGGCCGACCTCGCGCTGGGCGCCGGACCGGAGCTGATCGCCGAACTCGAATCGCTGACCGCGCGGCACCCGCTGCACGAACGGCTGCACGCCCAGCTGATCCGGGCACTGGCCGCCGGCGGCCGGGGCGCCGAGGCACTGGCCGCTTACCAGCGGCTGCGCGCCCGGCTGGCCGACACCTTCGGCAGCGACCCCGGACCGCAGCTGCGGGCGGCCCATCTCGCGGTCCTGCGCGGCGAGCTCCCGGCACCCCCCGGCCACCGCACGCCCGCTGACCGCCAGCAGTTCCCCGGCCACCGCACGCCCGCTGACCGCCAGCAGTTCCCCGGCCACCGCACGCCCGCCGACCAGCCGCCACCCCAACAGCCGCCACCCCAACGGCCGGAACCCCAACGGCCGGAACCCCAACGGCCGGAACCCCGCCGAGCACGGCCGCCCGGCAACCTGGACGCGCCGCTGACCAGCTTCGTGGGCCGCGAGGACGACATCCGCCGGGTGGCCGAGCTGCTCGGCCGGGCCCGCCTGGTCACCCTGGTCGGACCCGGGGGGTCCGGCAAGACCCGGCTGGCCACCACCGCCGGCCGCCGGCTCACACCGTCCGGCGGGGTGTGGTTCGCCGCCCTGGCCCCGGCCGGCCCGGCGGACGTGCCCCGCGCGGTGCTCGACGCCCTGCGGACGCGCGAGGCCGACCTGCCCAAGAGCGCCGCGGCCCCGGCCCGCCGCCCCGGCACCCCCGGTACCACCGAGGAGATCCTGGACCGCCTGACCGAGGTGCTCACGCGCGACGACCCGGTCCTGGTGCTGGACAACTGCGAACACGTGATCGAGGCGGCGGCCGCGCTGGCCGAGACCCTGCTCGGCCGGTGCCCCGGGCTGCGGGTACTGGCCACCAGCCGGGAGCCGCTGCGCATCGACGGCGAGAACCTGCACCCGGTGCTCCCCCTGGAACTGCCCGAACCCGGCTCGACACCCGAACAGGCCCGCGCCTGCGCGGCGGTCCGGCTGTTCCACGACCGGGCCGCCGCCGTGTGCCCCGGCTTCGCCGAGGAGGACGGCTCGCCGGCGGCGGCGGTCGAGATCTGCCGCCGCCTGGACGGCCTGCCACTGGCGATCGAACTGGCCGCCGCCCAGCTGCGCACCCTGCCGGCCGAGGTGGTCGCCGCCCGGCTGGACGACCGGTTCCGGCTGCTCACCCGGGGCAGCCGCACCGCCCTGCCCCGCCACCAGACGCTGCGCGCCGTGGTGGCCTGGAGCTGGAAGCTGCTGGCCGCCGACGAGCGGGCGCTGCTGGAACGGCTGTCGGTGGCGCCCGGCAGCTTCACCGAGGACGCGGCGCAGGCGGTCGGCGGGCTCGGCGCCCCGCACGCCGACCACCACCCCGGCGACCACGACGCCCCCACCCGCGATGTCCGGGAGCTGCTGGCGGCGCTGGTCGACAAGTCGCTGCTGCACCCGCTCGGAGCCGCCGCCACGGGAGAGCCGCGCTACCGGATGCTGGAGACCATCCGGGAGTACGGCCTGGAGCAGCTCACCCGCCGCGGGCAGGACGGTGCCGCCCGCGAACGCCACTGCGGGTTCTTCCTCGCCCTGGCCGAGACGGCGGAGCCGCGGCTGCGCACCCGCGACCAGCTGCGCTGGCTGGCCCGGCTGTCGGCCGAGTGGGACGACCTGCTGGCCGCGGTCCGCTGGGCGGTGGAGTCCGGGGACGCCGCGACGGCGGTCCGGTTCGGCGCCGCGCTGTGCTGGTTCTGGTCCATGCGGGGCTATCCGCCGGAGTCGCTGGACCTGCTCGAACGGGTGCTGGAGGTCCCCGGGCCGGCCGATCCGGGGGCCCGCGCGCTGGTGGTCGCGACGTACGAGGTCGGCACCGAGTCCATCGGCCGGCCGGAGGACAGGGCGGCCGCCTTCGGCCGGATCGAGGCGGCGATGGCGGGTGTCGACCCCGGTGTCCACCCCCTGCTGGAGCTGGCCCGGCTGGCCGCGGCCATCGCCGGCCCGCAGCCGCCGCCGCGCCCGCCCGACTTCCCGCGCACGCCCGACCTCCCAGCCCCCTCGGGTTCCCCGGGCTCCCCGGACTTCCCGGACGGCGAGCGCAAGGACCCCTCCAGCGGCCCGTTCACCCTGCTCGTGCGGGGCCTGCTGACCCTGCACACCGGGGACGTCACCGAGGCGACGGGCTTCCTCGCCCACGCGCTGGCCGGTTTCGAGGCGCTCGGCGAGCGGTGGGGCATGGCGACCGCGCTGAGCACCCTCGGTTCGCTGCGGCGGCGCTCCGGCGACCTGGCCGACGCGCTGGCGATGAACGAGCGGGCCACCCGGTACTTCCAGGAACTCGGGATGCAGGAGGACACGGTCGACAGCGATGTCCAGGCCGCCCTGATGCGCGCCCAGGCCGGGGACGCGGACGGCGCGCGGCGGCAGCTGGCGGGCCTGCTCGAGGAGGTGGCGCAGGCCGGATGGGCCGAGCCCCGGGCCGTGGTGTGCCTGGGCCTGGCCCAGCTGGAATGGCGGGCCGGGCGACGGGAGCCGGCCCGCGCGCACGCCCTGGCCGCCCTGGACCAGGCCCCCGGCGGCCAGCCGGCGCCCTCGCACCTCACCGCCCTGCTGCTGGGCGTGCTCGCGCAGCTGGACGCGGCGGACGGCCTGCCCGGCGCGGCGGTGCGCCGGCTCGACCACCCGGCGGTGCACCTGGTGCTGACCTGGAACTCGGCGGTCGCGGCCCGGATCGCGGTGACGGCCGCCGACATCGAGCTGTGCCGCGGCCGGCCGGGGGAGGCGGCGCTCCTGCTCGGCGCCGCCGACCTGCTGCGGGGCTCGGACGACCTCGGTGACACCGACGTGCGCAGGATCGCCGGGCGGGCCACGGCGGACCTGGGAGCCGCCGGGTTCGCGTCCGCGCACGCCGCGGGTGCGGCGATGGCGCGGACCGAGGCCAGGGACCTGCTGTCCGCGATCATCACCTCACCCTCACCCTCACCCGAACCCTCACCCGTACCCTCACCCGCGGCCGGGCCGCCCGGTCAGTGAGCCGGAGCCGGAGCCGGAGCCGGAGCCGGAGCCGGAGCCGGAGCCGGAGCCGGAGCTGAAGCTGAAGCCGGAGCCGGAGCCGGAGCCGGAGCAGGGGCCGGCTTGCCGAACATGGCGCAGGTCACCGCACTCTGCAGGGCCTGGCCGGCCGCGGTGAGCTCCGCGTCGGCCCCGAACTCGAACAGGAACTCGGTCGAGATCAGGACGGTGGCGGTACGGCTGCCCGTGCCGTCGGTGAGGTTGGTGCTGGAGTAGCCGGTGATCCCCCCGTCGTGGGCCCAGACGGTGCCGCAGGGGGTGCGGACCGTCCCGATGCCCAGGCCGGAGCCGGGCCCGTCCACCGGGTTCTGCGGGTCCATCGGCACGGTGGCGCGCAGCTGCGCCAGCTGGGCCGCGGGCAGCAGCCTGCCGGACATCAGCGCGTTGTAGAAGCGGGACCAGTCCTGCGCGGTGGACACCACGGCCCCGGCCGCCCCGCCCCAGCCCGGGTCGTTGCCGGAGACGTCCACCCGGCCGTCGCGGTGCACCCCGGCCACGTCCCGGAACGCCGCGGGCACCCCCGCCGGCATGTGGGCGGAGTCCGGCTCGTAGCCGCGGACGTAGCGGCCGTGCCAGTTGCCGTCCGTGGCGAGGTAGGTGTGTTTCAGGTCCAGGGGACGGGCGATCCGGTCCTGGATCAGGTCGGCGAGGCTCGCTCCGGTGATCCGTTCCAGGACGGCGCCGACCGCCGCGTAGTCGGTGTTGCTGTAGGACCACCGGGTGCCCGGCGGGAACAGCGCCGGGCGCTTGACGCCCACGGCGAGCAGTTCGGCGGAGGTCCACCGGTGCGGGTCCTTGCCGAGGATCGACGGCAGGACGGCGGGGTCCTCGGTGTAGTCGGGCAGGCCGCTGGTGTGGTTCAGCAGCATCCGCAGCGTGATCGCCCGGCCGTCGGGCACCTGGCCCGGCAGCCACGCCTCCACCGGGTCGGTCAGCGCGAGGCGCCCCTCGGCGGCCAGTTGCAGGGCGATCACGGCCATCATGGTCTTGGTGTTGGAGCCCATCCGGAACTCGTCCCCCGCCGCGAGCCGCTGGTCCGCCGCGGCCCAGGGGGCCTGCTCGGCGATCTCGACGGGCCGGCCCCGGCCGTCGTCCACCCGCACCACCACGCCCGGTGCCCCGGCGGCCACCAACTGCCGCGCCAGCTTCTCCAGTTGGACCCGCTGCGCCTCGGCCCCGCCCCGGGTCGCGGAGGGCGCGGACCCTGCGGCGGCGGGGAGGGGGGCCGGGAGCGCCGGTCCGGCGGCCAGCCCCACGGTGAGGGCCGACGCCGTCAGCACGAGCGGCGCCAGCCGCAGGCGGCGCGACCACCCCGGGCGGGAGGGCGAAGGGGCCGCCGAAGAAGGAGTGGAAGAAGGAGAAGTAGCTGACGGCATGGATGCGGTTCCCTCTGCTTGCCGGGTGATCTGGACGGGCCCAGCCTGTGGCCCGCCGCTGGCAGACCGCGCACAGCGCGCTGTCAGGCGCCCGCTGTCCGCCCCGGATCGGGTGCCCGCCTCGCTGTTCGCCCCGGTGCCCGCTGTCCGCCCCGGATCGGGTGCCCGCCTCGCTGTCCGCCCCGGTGTCCGCCGGCACCGGGGCGGACGACGCTGCCGTGCTCGGATCAGCAGGACCCGGCCGGGCGGTCGCGGACCACGAGGTCGTTGCGTCCGGCGGTGGCGTCCAGCCAGACCACCCGGGTGCCCTGGTCGGCGGCGGCGTGGAACTGGCTGCCCCGGTTGCAGGAGACCCGCACGGGGGTGCCGCCGCTGACCGGCAGCTGGTACAGCTTGGGCAGAGCGGCGTTCGACCAGCCGCTGCTCGGCTGGGCGCTGCGGTGCGTGAAGGTGACGGCCTGGTCGGTGGCGGTGAGCTCCATGTCCGCCGGGGTGTACGGCGAGTCGGTGGAGAGCAGGTCGCGCACGCCGGAGCCGTCCAGGGCGCCGGAGCGCAGGGCGGCCGGGCGGGTGCGGTCGGCCGGGGCGGCCAGCCAGAGCAGCCGGTCGCCCGCGAGCAGCGGGGAGGCGAGGTACGGCGGGTCGGTGCCGTTCGGGGTGCTCACCGGGTACTGGGCGGTGACCTTGCCGGTGGCGGTCGAGAAGGCCGTCGGCGCCTGGACGGTGGCCCCGTCGGCCGTCCAGGACTCGATCCAGCCGAGCAGGCCGTCCTTGAACGCGAGGGACGTGAGGTTGTGGCCCTCGGGCAGCGGGAGTTCCACGGGCGGGGCGCCGTCGTGGGAGAGGCGGACCCGGGTGCGGCCGGTGTCGTTGTCGGTCACCGTGAAGGCGATGTCCCCGCCGGATACCTGGACGCTGCCGGGCGACTGGTCGGAGGAGTGGAACACGCTGCGCACCGGGCCGCCGGACAGTGGACGGGTCAGCACCTCCGTCCCCCACGTGCCGGTGGCGTCGGGACCGATCGCCAGCCAGACGGCGGACTTGCCGTCGGTGGCGGCCCAGCCGTGGATCCGCCCGTCGTCCGGGCTGAGCCGGGTCGGGGTGTCGGCGGTGGTGGTGGAGCCGGTGTACAGGGCGGTCGTGCCCTTGCCGTTCGGGTCGGTGTTGCCCATCACCCAGTGGCCTGCGCCCGCGGCCGGTCCGACCGGGGCGGAGGTGCCGGGCAGCAGCGGGCGGGTGTCCGTCCCGAGTCGGCTCTGCCAGCCGGCCTTGATCCCGTGTGCGTCGAACGCGGCCGCCACCTTGCGCAGTTGGGCTCCGCTGAGCTTGAGGGCCCGGCCGGCGGCGAGTACCGCGTTGCGTCCGTCGACGAAGTCGTCCAGCGGGGTGAGGTATTCGGCCATCGCCCGGTAGACGAGGCGGTCGGCGGTGAGCGGGTCGAGGGTGTGCCGGATGTCCCACAGGGCGCCGCTGAAGATGGTGGAGTTGAGGTGCGCGCCGCCGTTGTCCAGGTCGAGCCCGGCGCCGAGGTAGTCGTCCACGGTGGTGCGGTGGTCGTCCAGGCGGCGGTTCGCGCAGTCCTGCGGGGTGCCGGTGCGGCACAGGTTCTCGCCCATCAGCGGGGCCGCCGGGTCGTCCATGGATATGCCGCGGGCGGTGACCTCGATGGCGTTGCCGAAGTAGTCGGCGATGCCCTCGTTCATCGCGCCGGACTGGCCGTCGCCGACCAGGTTGGCGGTGTGCTGGATGACGCCGTGGGTCATCTCGTGCCCGGCCACGTCGAGGGCGGCGGAGAAGGGCAGGAACCTGGCGTTGCCGTTGCCGTAGAGCATTTTCTGCCCGTCCCAGGCGGCGTTGGGGAAGGGCTTGCCGCGGTTGCTCACGTTCACCACGGAGGTGATCGCGCCGCCCTTGCCGTCCAGGCCGTCGCGGCCGAGCCGGTCGTGGTAGAAGCCGTACACGGCGGCGGCGTTGAGGTGGGCGTCGGTGGCGCCGCTGGTGCCGGTGGAGGCGGGGAAGGCCGGGTCCGGGGAGCCGACGGGCAGGCTGCCGTCGGGCAGTCGGCCGCTGAACTCGTTGTAGTCCCGTCCGGTCGCGTCGTAGGTGGTGATGGTGACGGGCCGGGTGAGGTCGACGAGTTGGTAACTTCCGTCCGGCTGGCGGGAGATGTTCACCGGCACGGTACGGCCCAGGAGGTCGGGGGCGGTCCCGGTGGCGGGCTGGGCGGCGGCCGCGCCACGGGCGGCGCCGGCCCCTGTGTCGCCGGCCCCGGTGTCGTCGGCGCCGCTGACCTGGTACGGGGCCGAGGAGTCGTGGGCGAGGGCGACCACGCCGAGCGTGGCGTCCGCGTAGACCTCGCGGACCAGTGGCTCGCCGTTCCCCGGGTCGGCGGTGTGCACGGTGAAGTGCCGGGTGAGCCGGCCGGTGCCGCCCGGCAGGACGACCAGGCCGCGGTCCTCGGCGGTGGCCGCGGCCCGGGCGCGCGGGTCCTGGAGCGAGCCGAGCGCCAGCGTGCGCAGCACCGCGTCCGGCACGGTGGGGGCGGTCGGTGCGGTCAGCCCGGTGAAGTACTTGCCGCCGACCGACTCCACCCGCTGGTCGGCCCCCTCGCCGGTGAGGCGGACCAGGTACTGCCCGCCGAGCACCGGTATGCCGCCGTGGTACTGCTGGAACCTGACGGTGCGCCGGTCGGCGGCCGTGCGCTCGACCGCGAGTTCGGCCAGCTGCCCCGGATCGACCCGGTACCGGTCCAGGTGGGCGGCGAGATGGGCCCGGGCCGCCTCGGCCGGAGCGCCGGGCGCCGCCTCGGACAGTCCGGTCACCAGCTGCGGGGCGGCGGTGCCCTCGCCGGCCACCAGGCCGGGGACGGGATCGGACTCGGCGGTGGGGCCCGGTGGCGCGGCCAGGGCGGGGGAGGCGGTCACGGTGAGCGCCAGCGCCAGACTCAAGGCGGCGCCCGAGCCGAGCACCCTGGCCACTGAACGGGAACGGTGGTGCACTGCGGTCCTCCACGGAAATCGGCAGTGACGGCAGCACGACAGAGCTGCCTTTCACGGAGGAACGGGGCACCGGACAGGCCCGGTTCAGCCGTTTGCCGCCCTCCGGCCGCCCCCGCGGTGCGCGGCTCTATTGTGGAGATTGTGGATGGGCAGGTGTCGGGTGTGGTCGTGGGGTGGTTCGGGGTCGTCGGTGTTCCGTGTTACCTCGCTGGGGGCTGCCCGGAGCGGGACGGCCCGGGCCGTCTGATCGTCACCCGTGCCATCTGATCGTCGCTCGGGCCGGTATCGCTCTGCCTTTCGCTCTGTCCGTGGCCGCCCCCGGGCGTCGGTGCGATGTCCTCCAGGGTGTGTTCTCCTGGGTCGCGGTGGGTCTCGGTGAGTCGGGTGTGTGTACGGGCCGGGTCTGGTTCGGCCTGTGTGTCGACCTGGGGTGGGCGGAGACGCGACTCCGTGCCCGGCTCTGCCCCGTCGGTCGGTCCCGGGCTTCCGGCCCTGTGGTCTGAACCAGCTCCTGCCGGGCCGCCGGACGTGCCGGGGGTCCCTGTGTCGTTCGGCCGGGTCCGGGGGGTGTGCACTCACATGCGGACCACGACCATGCCCCGCTGGTTGTTCATCAGCATCGACAGCAGCGCGACTCCGAGGCCGGCCGCCGCCGGTCCCCCCACCGTGAGCGGCATCGTGTTCTCCCGGCGGCGGCGTTCCTCTTCCAGTTCGGTGGCGGTGTGGTCCTCGGCGGTGGCCTCCTGCGCCGTCGTCATCTGAACCTGGGTGCTCATCGATCGGTCCTTCCTCGGTCCGTTCAGTGGTACGCGGAGGGGTTGCCGTGCTGCTGGGCCTGGGCGGGCCGGTTGGGGGCCTGGCCGCCGGCCGGACCGGTGGACTGGTCGGGGTTGTACGGCGGCGGCACGTACGGGCCGGTGATCGTGCTCCGCCGTCCCTCCGGCGCCTGGAAGATCGACACCGCGGCCATCACCAGCGAGGTCGCGGTCGAGATCGTCATCAGCTGACGGGTGCTGAGCCTCGGCAGCGGGAAGTCCTCCGGTCGTTTGCGCGTGCCCGCCATCGCCGTCCGTCGCGTCCCCGGCGGCCCCGGCCGTCGGCACGCCCCGGGGCCGAGTGCCGGCCCACCGCGACCACTTTGTCGAAGACCCGCCGCGGATCCGCGGATACGGCACCCGATCGGGTGCGGAGCCCACCCGCCTGGACCATCGCGCATCTCACCCGACCGCCCCGCAGGGGGTGCCCGGGATCAGCCGGTCCGCGATCCGGGCCGGCTCTCCTCCCGCCACTGCCGTACGGAGCGCACGATGTCCTGGCCGATCCGGTCCAGGAGGGCCGCGGCGTCGTCCATCCGGGCGCCGGCCGGTGTGCCGGGGCCGAGGGTTTCGGCGCCCTGGCGGGCGACGCCGGCGAGCGTCGTGTTCCGCTCGGCGCTGGCCAGCAGCGCCCGGTACCAGACGTCGTCGTCGATGACGTACCGCTCCCGGCGCTGCTGTTCGCCGCGTTCGCGGCGGATCAGCGCCTGGCCCTCCAGGTAGCCGACGGCCTTGGAGACGGCGGCCGGGCTGACCTGCAGCCGTTGCACCAGTTCGCCCGCGGTGAGGCTGCCGTCGTCGGTGACGTACAGGCACGCGAGGACCCGGGCGGCCATTCTGGGCAGGCCGCTGTGCACCAGCAGCTCGGCCAGTTCGTCGGCGAACTCGCGTACCGCCTGCGGGTCGCGGCCCTGGGCCGGCGGCGTGGCGGCGGCGGCCCGTCGGGCGGTCGTGCCGCTGCGGCGGGAGCGCTGCGCGGTGGCGCGTTGGGCGTGTTCGGCCCGGTAGTCGCAGGGCCCGCCGTTGCGGGCGATCTCGCGGGTGACGGTCGAGGTCGGCCGTTCGATCTGCCGGGCGATCTCGCCGTAGCCCAGCCCTTCGGCCAGTCCGGCGGCGATCCGGTGGCGGTCCTGCGGGGTCAGCCTGGCTCCGGGCATCCGTCCTCGTCTCCTTCCGTCGCGTGAACAGTATCCGTCCGGCTCACCCACTGTTGCAATGGGACTGCGACATTCTGTTGCATTCACCGGGAGGATCATTGCAAGAATATTGCGGCATCTACCTGCGTATACATCCACCATTGGCGGGTTTCGTATTGACCATTATGTGAATTTGCTCGTAGCTTCCTTCCCGAACCGCGACACCACATCGAGGGGGAACACGCCATGGGAACCACCACGCGCGCTGCCGTCGCCACCCTGCTCGCCGGGGCCGTGCTCGCCGGGGCCGTGCTGGCCGGCGCCGCCACCGCACCGGCGTTCGCCGCGCCCGCGCCGGACGGCGGGGGCGGGCACCCGGGGGTCCAGCGGGTGCTGGACCGGGCGGTGGCCACGGGCGGTCTGCCCGGCGCCGTCGCCGAGGTCCGGGACGGCCACCGCCGGTGGTTCGGCAGCGCGGGCGTCGCCGACCTCGCCACCGGGCGGGCCCGTCTCGCGCAGGACCGGTTCCGCATCGGCAGCACCACCAAGACCTTCGTCGCCACCGTCGTCCTCCAGCTCGCCGCCGAGGGGCGGCTGAGCCTCGACGACAGCGTGGAGCGCTGGCTGCCCGGCCTCCTGGGCGCCCCCGGCTACGACGGCGACCGGACCACCGTGCGCCAACTCCTCAACCACACCAGCGGCATCTACAACTACGCGATGGACGAGAAGGTCCGCCAGGAGGCGAGCGGCCTGCCCTTCCTCCGGCACCGCTTCGACGGCTACACCCCCGAACAGCTCGTCCGGATCGCGGTCGCCCACCGGCCCGACTTCGCGCCCGGCGCCGGCTGGACCTACTCCGACACCAACTACGTCCTCGCCGGCCTGATCGTCGAACGGGCCTCCGGCGCCACCCTGGCCGCGCAGATCAGGCAGCGGATCACCGCCCCGCTGGGCCTCACCGGCACCTACGAGCCCTCCTCCGGCGACACCGCCGTCCACGGGCCGCACGGGCGCGAGTACTCGCGTCTGGGGCTCACCGGGGCGAACGCCACCGCCTACGACGTGACGGAGCTGAGCCCGTCCTGGGGCTGGGCCGCCGGCGACATGATCTCCGACGTTCGCGACCTGAACACCTTCTTCGCCGCCCTGCTGGGCGGGCGGCTCCTGCCGCCCGTCCAGCAGCGGGAGATGTTCACGATGGTCCCGACCGGGCACCAGTGGATCGACCAGGCGGACTACGGTCTGGGCGTCGCCGGCATCAGGCTCGACTGCGGCCCCACCGTCTGGGGCATGGGCGGCGCCGTCAACGGCTCGTGGTCCTACGCGTTCGGCACCCGCGACGGCCGGCACCTGCTCGCCACCAACGTCAACGGCGACTGGGTCGAGGGGAGTTGGCCGATCGCGGTGTTCACCTCCGAGCTGGAGTCGGAGTTCTGCCCCCGCTCGTGACGGCCCGGCTCGTGACGGCCCGGCTCGTGACGGCCGTCCGGCCGGGGGCGTCAGGGCAACGCGGCCGCCGTGCGCAGCGGCACCGAGCGTTCGCGGGTGTTGCGGCCCGGCCGGGCGGCGAGTTCCGGCTCGGCCCGGGCCTCGGTGGTGCGGCCGAGCCAGGTCAGCAGTTCGCCGTGTACGCCCGGGAGCAGGTGCGACCCCGAGAGCCGGCCGGAGGCGGCCAGTTCGTCGACCATGTGCAGCGTCGAACGGCGTGGTCGCGGATCGACACGGCGGGCGGACCGGGACCACTTTTTCGACGGACGCCGCCCTCCCGCGGGGCGCCGTCCCCTCCCGTCTGGCGGTGCTCAGGCCTGGCGGTGCTCCCGTCTGGCGGTGTTCAGGCTTGGCGGTGCTCACGTCTGGCGGTACGCGGCCGTCGCGATCTCGGCGAACGAGCGGACCAGCGGGTTGGTGTCGCCGTCGTTCCACACCGCGACCACCGGGCTGGGTGCCATGTCGGCCAGCGGGACCGTGGTGAGGTTCTCGGGCAGGTCGTGTCCGAGCAGCGGGGCCAGGCCGACGGTGCTGTTCCAGAGCACGGCCTGGAGGCATTCTTGGACGCCGCGTACCACGGGGCCCTCGCGTGGGGTGCCGCCGTTCCAGTACGACTGCCACCGGGGATCGGTTCCCGGGGGGAACTGGAACCAGCGGCGGTCGGCCAGGTCGGCCAGTTCCAGGCGGCCGCGCCGGGCCAGTGGGTCGTCGGCGCGCAGGACCGCGCCGACCGGGTCGGTGCGCAGGACGCGCACCGCCAGGGCGGTGTCGTCGAACGGCGCGCGGGTCAGGGCGACGTCGACCAGTGCGGCGCGCAGTCCGCAGGTCGGGTCGGTCAGGTCGGTGCCGCGTACGCGGATCTCGACGCCGGGGTGGCCGCGGCGGAAGGCTGCCGCCAGCCTGGTGATGCCGGGGTCGGTGCCGTCGCCCAGGATGCCGACGGTCAGGGTCGCGGCGCCGGCCGCCGCGGCCACGCGCGCGCGCAGGCGCTCGGCCCGGTCGAGCAGGTCCCGCGCCTCGTCGAGCAGCACGGCCCCCGCCGGGGTGAGGGTGACACCGGCGGGGGAGCGGGCGAACAGCAGGGCGCCGCCCTCCTTCTCCAACTGCTTGATCGCCCGGCTCAGCGGCGGCTGGCTCATGTGCAGGCGGGTGGCGGCCCGGCCGAAGTGGAGTTCCTCGGCGACCGCCACGAAGTAGCGCAGGGTACGTAGCTCCACGCTGCGACGATACCCCCCGGGTATCGGCGTGGCGCAACGGGTCTTGGACACCGGCAGGGCCCCGGCGGTGGACTCGGAACATGACCGACACAGCGAAGACCAGCGAACCGCAGGCCGGCCCCACCGTATCGGTGGTCGCCCCCGGCGACGGCGAGACGATCGTCCTGGGCACCACGCGCATGCGCGTCCTGGAGGACGGCAGCCGCACCGGGCACCGCCTGGCGATGACCGAGTCCCTCCTCGCCCCGCACACCCCCGGACCGCCGCAGCACCGCCACGCCCGCCACGACGAAGGCTTCTACGTCATCTCCGGCACGGTGCGCTTCACCGTCGGGGACCTGCACCACGACGCGAGCGCGGGCACGTTCGTGATGGTCCCGCCCGGCGCCCCGCACACCTTCGCCAACGTGACCGACCACAGCGCCGTCATGCTCAGCGTGTTCACCCCCGACCTGTACGTGCAGTACTTCCGGGACCTGCGGGACATGACCGCCGACGGCAGGCCGCCGACCCCCGAGGCCGGCCTGCGCACGATGAGCCGCTACGCCACCGAGCCCGCCACCGACGTGGCCTGAAGCCCACGGCCACCCGCCAGCGGTGACCGTGAAAGGACGTCATGACTGCGATTTCTCGGTTTGGTGTCAGTGGTGGTGAGAGTCGGTAGTGCTTCGAGGCATGTGGTCCAGGTTCTTGCTGGTCGGGCTGGATTCGGTGCGGGTGGCCGGCTGACAGGCTGACTGTCGCGGGGTGAGAGGCCAGGGGCCTGTTGTGCTGTCGTGGGGCTTTATCTCGCTGCGGCTGGTGCTGTCTTGGGTTTGAGAGATCTAACGCTCAGATCTGTGGGGCGTCGCTTGGATCTCGGGTATGGGAGACGGCGGTGGTGGGGGTGTGGGGCGGGGGTTGCCGCGGGCGTTGGTGGTGCGACGTCTGGTGGAGCGGCAGGCGGCTGGTGAGCTGACGTCGCGGCACGTGAGGGCGGTGGCGGACATGGTGGGGGTGTCGGTGCGCACGGTGTGGCGGTGGCTGGCGACGGCGAAGGCGACCGGGGAGGTCGACAGAGCGCCCGCCCGTCAGGGCTACGCATTGTCGGATGAGACGTGGACGTTGCTGGCCGCTTCGGGGGGCAACGTCGCTGAGCTGCGCCGCCGCATGGTCAACGCTGCTGGCGGCGCCGACACGGGTGTGCCGCCGCGTTCCGCCGCCGCTCCCCGCGCACCGCCGACCACCACGGCCTGTTCGCGAACTGCTTCGGCACCACGCCACGCTTCGAGGCCCTCGTCGCCGACGCGGGTATCGCGATCCCCGCCTTGGTCCATCCCCACCCCGGGGACGACTGGCACACCACCGCCCGCTGCTGGCACCTGCACACCCCCGCCTCGCCCACCCCGGATGTCCTGCCGCGCCTTGTGGAGTTAAGCCCGTGACCGCCCCAGCCCCGCCGCCCGGCGCCAGCCCGCTCGCCTTCGATCTCACGTTCCTGCGCGAGCGCGCCATGGACTGCCGACTGGGCGATTACGAGCTGACCGCGCTGACCGGCATCCCCACCGCCGACTGGGACACCCACCTCACCCCGCAGACCCTCTCCGCCGAGGCGCTGATCCACCTGGCCCGCGCCCTCGCCACCTCCCCGGAATCCCTCCTGCGCACCCCCGCCCAGGACCCACGCCCCGCCCCTGCGGCGGCCGCCCACGCCACCGTGCTGCACGCGGCCCTCATGGAGGCTGGCCGCATCCACCCCGACGACCTGGCCTGCGCCCTGGAATGGCCCGCCCACCGTCTGGGGCGCGCCGCCACCGCCCTGGCCGCACACCTCGAGCAGCACCACAGCCCCCACCGGCTCGTCCACACCGACACCAGCATCCACCTGACCACCACGCCCGGGCTGCTCACCGGCAGACAACGGCAGAACCTGCACGGCGCCGGCCACACCGCCGCCTCCCTCGGCCCACTTGAGGCAGCGGCCGTCACTCACCTGCTGCACCGCACCGCCTGTGGTCTGCCCCTGGACCTGTCACCCGAGCAGATCCCGCGCCTGGCCAACCGCTGCCTGCTCGCCCCCACCGGCGGGCAGCCCACCATCCACCCCGACGTGCTGTTCGCCCTCGGCCTGGCCCCCCATCCCCTCACGGACAACCCCGCTCCAACCGACAGCCAAATCCCTGGCCACCGCGTCGCCGTGGCAGACCCGCAAGAGCTCCGGCATGCCGACCACCCGGCCGCGGTTCTCGCCGATTCCGTGGCCAGGCCCATGCCCGCCGGAGCCATACCGCAGCCACCGGGATCGCGATGACGACGCGTCCGGCCGCCGCACCCGCCGCCACTACCGGGCAGTGGCGGCCCACCTGGTCACCGCGACCAGGAAACCCGGACCTGCCCGCGCTCACCGTGGTGCACGACGCACACGACGACCACGCCTTCATGTCGGCGGCCCTGACCGCCCACACCCCGGCGCTGGGCCGCATCACCGTCCACCCCACCTCCGTGGCCACCGCTCCCGCATCCCTGGCCCACGACCTCCTGCGCAGTCTGAACAAGCACCTGCTCCCGGGAAGCGAAGAGGCCGACCACTGGGCCGGTCGAACCGCCACCGCCTGGCGCGTTGTCGTTGCCTGGACCACCGCCCTGCACATCGGACACGTCATCGTCACCCGCGCCCACCGCATCAGCCCCCGTCACTTCGAGCACCTCTTCGGCCTGCTGGAACTCACCGGGATCCACCTGACCCTGCTGTGCCATGGCCCCCTCCCGCCCGCGCTCGCCTCCGCCCTGACCGTCCTGCCGTATCACGGCGTGCACACCCTGGACGGCGCCCGCCCCGCCGTCAGCACACGACTCCCGCCACCGCCCACCGACCGGTACGCCTGGTGGGAGGCCGCCACACACATCCCACCCCACGCGGACGAGCCGGGCCTCATCCAGCCCACGCACAGCCCGCCCGACCACGGCCGATTGGACGCTGCCAGCCGCCGTTTGGGCCGCACGCCGCTCGCACTGCCCGTCGGCGGCCGACTTCCACCCGAACCCGACCATGCAACGGTCCTGCTCACCCACCGGCTTCACACACGCATCGCCCACCCGCTGCATGCTGCCGCGCTGGCACAGCGGATTGCCACCGGACGCTCCGACGCGCCGCTCCAGTTGTCCGTCGTCCGCGCCGAGGGCGGTGGCGATCTTCCCGTACCGCCCTGGGCAGCCGACCTGATTTCCGCAGCCTGCCGCTTCGCGGAGCTGGACGGGAGGCCGCCCGGCCGTCAAAGCATGCAACTCGCGCCTTGGGACAGGAGAGCCGTGGACGAAGCAGCCCACATCTGCGGCCTGCTCGGGCATCGGCTTCTCAGCGGGGGTCAAGCGCGTTCCAGCCCGCCGCGTACACGTGCTCACCTGAAAGAATGAATCAACCGGATACAGTCCCACGCGCCACCCCGCCTACCCGATGCTGGGGGCATGGCAGAACGTCCCCGGGATTTGTGGTCTCAACTCAACACGGCGGTCACGCACATTGGCCTGTCAGCGCCTGGCGCGGTGAGTGCCCGATCCCGAGGCAGGACAACCGTCATCACGGGAAATCAGGTGCGTACTGTCACCCTGGTGCTGTCCGGTCACACATCCGCCATGACCACCGCCGTGCAGGACCACTTCGGGTGGCCTGTGTGGGACGCGCCCGCCATACCCACCCAGGACCGCGACTGGAAGGTCGTCTTCAACCCGGCCAACCGCACCTTCGAAGGCTTCTACAACGAGTCACGGTATAGCGCCCACCCGGAGATCGCCCGCATCGCGGTACCCGTCCGTCTCACCGACGACATGTGGCGCATGCTCGAGAAGACCGGAGCCGTCGTCATGTGCGTCGGCCTGACGGGAGACCCGACACCACAGGCCATCGCCACCGGAGTCCAGCAGCGCCAGTTCCACGCAGCCCTCGTTGAGGCGCTGTTCCGCTGAGCGCCCACACAGCGCGCGAACGGTTGGTCGCCGATCAGGCCCGCGTGAGCAGGGGACGGTAGGAGCCACAGCCGGATTTGGTGGCCACAGTCCAGCCACCAGGAAACTCGGTACAGCCGCGAGACTTGGCCAGCCACCACAGCAGCGAGCCATGTCGCAGCTGTGGAGATCGAGCCCGTCGCAGCATCGCAGTGCGCCAGGCGCCGGACAGGCCGGAAACCGGGGACACCGGGGCCGGCGGGAAACAGGCCCACGGTGCTTGGCGGACTGGCGAACTGGCCCCTGCAGGGCGGCGTTCGAACATGCGACAGCTTATTTGCAGAGCTGCGTGACGGCTGCCGAACCAGTGCTATGTTGTCGCCACGGGGGAGCGGCAGAGGCGCCCGGACGCCGGTCGCAAACCATCGGCCGGACTGCAGGAGCGCGCCGTTCGGACAAGCGCGATCAATAGTGGGCAACGTGGCGCAAGCTGGTTCGCATTCGGCCGCAGGCCAGATGACCGGGTATCTCTACCAGTGCGAACTGGCTCTGCTGGAACTCGCGCGCCGTAGCTGGGAGGACGCTTCCTGCTCCGTCCGGATGGAAGTCCTCGACGACATCGAGTTCCTGGACCCCGACAACCACACCCCACTGGAGCTGATCCAGTCCAAGCACCGCGAAGCGGCGGGTCCGTTGAGCGAGGCTGGCAAGGACCTCTGGCGCTCGGTCGCCTCCTGGATCGATGCCCTGGAAGCCGTCTCAACCCCCTTGAGCACAGCGATGCCGCTGCTGCGCCTGGTCTCGACCCAGGTCGCTCCCGCAGGGACCTTTCTCTCGATGCTCCGCTCCGGAGCCCATCGGGACACTCGTGCCGCACTGACTCGGATGGAGAAGGTCGCCGGAGACGAGAACGGTGCGGACGGTACGGCGAAAGACCGCAAACTGTTCATGTCGCTCAGCCCGTCGCAGCGCCATCAACTGGTTGACGCCATCACGGTCGATGATGGTGCCCCGGTGATGTCGGACCTGAACCCTAGTCTGGCCAAAGAGTTGGGGATCACGCCGAGCGACCATGCTCAAGCCGCTCTCGACGACATCAAAGGGTGGTGGTACGGCATGGCGATTGGACTGCTGGAGCGCAGGAACCCCAAGCGTAAGAGACCCGCGGTCAGCGCCCAGGAGCTCATGTGCCGCAGGGACGAAGTCCTCGACCGGTACGCCGGAAGGAACCTTCCGATTACCGAGACCCTGCGCAACCTCACCCAGGCCGAGATCGCTGGCTACGAGGACCAGCTCGTCGTGACTCAGATGCGATGGATCGGCTTGCCCGATCCCGAGATCGCCATGCACCTGCGCGAGTATCACTACGCACGCGCCCAACGCTCCGAATGGCTGCGCACCTTCAAGATCACACCCGAGCGGCTCGGCGAGTACGAGCAGGAGCTACACGACGAGTGGGAACACGTCTTCCGCCGTCGCACCCGCCGCCTCCACGGTGACATGACCGGACCCGAACGCGAGTCCCTCGGTCAGGACGTACTGGACGACACCATGGACAGGGCCGCCGACAGACCTGCTCGCCCCGGCAGCATCACCGCACCGTGGATCGGCCGCGGCACCGTGCACAGCCTGGCCGATCAAGCGGACACCGCAGACCCGGACCGTGCCATCGGTTGGCACCCTGACTACAGGAACCTGTGCGAGCCCCGGAAAGAGGCACAGGACCAGTGACCACCAACCTTCATCACGGCGTTCCTGAGGCAGAAGCCCTCTTCAACCCCGCCTTCGGGGCCTACCTCCTGGCCAGCAGCGTCCACGCTGCGGTCAAGAAAGCGGAGAGCCCTCTGCCGTGGCCCAGCGCCTTCCTCGTCCTCCCGCTCATCCTTCCCGAGGACACCCGGCGCTCCCTGCCGGGCAAGTCCACCGTGACCCTCATGGCCTGGGCTCACGCCAACCCGCGCCACCAGGCGGCCTTCGCTGAACGAGCTGCTGCACTGACCGACTACACCCGAGCCAGCCTGCGGACTGCCCTGCGCCACCAGGCCATAGGCACCAGCCCTCAAGGCCTGACATGCCCCCGCGCTCCGAAGCCCTCCTCACAGGCCCCCGGAGAGGAGGTCGCCGAATGCGCACGCGCGGCCGTACTCGTCGGCCGCTGGCTTGCCGCGACAGACCCGGCCCGCGCCTTCACCGTCCTCGGCGTCCGTCCCTGACCCGCCCCGTACAAGGAGTTCCAGAACCGCCATGCAGCTGCTCGCCCTGGCCATGTACCACCGCGACGGCGGGACAGCCCCGAGAGTCCTGCGCTTCCGTCCCGGGGCGCTGAACGTCATCACGGGTGAGTCCGAGACCGGGAAGTCCGAGGTGCTCGACATCGTCGACTACTGCCTTGGGCGGAGAACACCGAACCTGCCCGACGAACCGATCGACCAGACCGTCGGCTGGTACGCACTCCTCGTCGTCTTCGACGACGAAAGCCGCATGGTCTTGGCCCGGCCCCGTCCCACCGGAGCCTCCACCCTCCACGCCATGGTGCAGACCGGCGACAGCCGTCTCGATCTTCCCGCGATTGGCGAACTCGCCCCCAACTCCAATGTGGCGGCTCTGCGCAGTGAGGTCAGCGCCCGGCTCGGGATCGAGGACTTCCGTTTCCAACCACCCTCCGGCGCCGGGCGACACCCCTTCGACGTCTCGATCGCCCACGCTGCTCTCCTCTGCTTCCAGAACCAGAACGAGATCGCCGACAAGAAAGCCCTGTTCCACCGGCAGACCGAAACTGGGATGGCGCAGACGCTCAAAGACACACTGCCTTACTTCCTCGGAGCCGCCGGCCCCGAACAAGCCCTCCGGCGCCACCACCTCACGGAAGCCGCCCGTGCGCAGCGCGCGGCGCAACGCAAGTACGACGATGCCCTGCGCCACCAGGCCGCAACCGACGCGAACGGGCTCGCACTGGTGCGCCTCGCACAGAATGAGGGACTGCTCACCGACGTTCCCGCCGCACCGAACACCGCCCAGGTCGTCGATCTTCTGCAGCAGGCACTGGCCGCCTCGCCGCGGACCGCAGCACCGCTGAACCTGTCCGACCAGCGCCAGGGGCTGAACGACGAGCGCCGTACGCTGCGCGATCAGCTCCAGGAGCACGACGAGGCCCTGGCGACAGTCGACCGCTGGCAGCAGCAGGGCCGCGCTTTCAGCGGGGAACTCCACCTCCAGCTCGACCGCCTCAAGACGCTCGCGCTGCTCGGCCCCGAGCACCAGCACGACACGAGCGTCTGCCCGATGTGCACCCAGCCTCTTCCGCAACCCGACCCGTCAGCGCAGGACATCGCCGCGCTCACCGGCCACCTGGCTGAGGAGCTCGCCCACGCGCAGACTCTGCAGCCTGTTCGTGAAGAGCACCGACGCGCCTTGCAGGCCGAACGCGACAGCGTCGCCGAACGCCTCCGGCTCAACGGTGTGCAGCTGCGAGAACTGCTGACCAGCGACGAACGGATGCGCAATCTTCAGGAGCAGAACCTCCGCATTGCGCACATCCAGGGACGAATCGCCGAAGCCCTAACCCGTACTGGTTCGGACAGCGACATCAGCCGACTGCGTCATGACCTGGCCTTGGCCGAGGAACGAACCGCAGCACTCCAAGTCCTCGCGGACGAGGACGATGTAGCCGCCGAGACCGAACGGTGCCTGGCCGGCATCGCCACCGACATGACTGCTTGGGCGAAGCGACTCAAACTCGGACAGGCGGCAGACGCGACAGAGGTGAGCATCAGCCTCAATCTGCTCAACGTCGTCGTCCGGCGCCCGGCCGGCCGACTGCCACTCACCCGGATCGGCAGCGCCAAGAATTGGATCGGCTACCACCTCGTGGCCCATCTCGCCCTGCACACCTATCTGCGGCGCAACAATCGGCCTGTACCCGGTTTCCTCATGCTTGACCAGCCCACGCAAGCCTTCTTCCCCGAGAAGCCGCGCGACGCCTCGAAGATCCAGGACGCCGACTGGACCACTGTCACCGCCTACTTCAGCCTCCTCAACGAGGTGGCACAACTCAACAAGGGCAACCTCCAGATCATCGTCAGCGACCACGCCAACCTGCCCGACGCCTGGTTCCAAGACGCGGTCATCGCTAACTGGCGCCCCAATGACGACGGAAGCCGAAACGCCCTCGTTCCCCCGGGGTGGCTCGGCTGACGGACCATGGGCCGCCGGAAGCGGCCTCCGGTGCCAGTGCTGCATGTTAGGTGCCGCCCGGTAGGCCCTCTGCGCAGTCGGAAGGAAGACCTGGCTGACGCTCCCCTGTTGACCGGATCCTCCAACCTGTGACTGGTCGTCATGGCCAAGACTGCTGACTGCGGTTGCGGCTGCGCCGGTTGGACCCGGTGGCGCGGACCATGCCCGTGGCCAGGGCGGGGCCCTGCCGGAGCGGAATCGGGACCTGGGGGCATGGCACCGCCGGTAGGTGCTGCTTATCGGCCCGACGTGACCGGCAACATGCCGGTTGACGGTCTGAATCAAGGCAACAGCCGGTAGACCGACGAGGACTTCGAGGGGCGCGCGGCGGTGCTGCGTGCCCCCTTTCCTTTTGGGATCCTACAGGAGATATGTGTAGTATTTGGTTAGGTCCTACTATTTGGGAGTCTGTGGTGAGGGTCAGCTTCGGTGGTGAGCGGGTTGAGGTGCCCGACGACCTGGGCCGGGCGCTGCTCGCGGCCCTGCGCGGCGAGCGTCTGGTGGAACCGCCGCAAGCCGCCGACTTCGACGACCTGACCGCCCTGGTGGCCTGCATCAGCCGGGTCACCCAGCACCTGAACGTGGTCAAGGAACTGGCGATGTCCCGCGCGGACGCCAGCGACAGCTACTCCAACCGGCGCGCCCTGGGCATCGCGGCCGCCATGGCACCCTCCCAACTGGGCCGGGTCCTGGAGGGCCACGGACTCCCGCGCGACCGCCGCGCCGGCGGAGTGGACCTGGCCGTCGCCTTCCGCACCACCGACGACAGCGTCCTCCACCTGGCCGCCGAGGACGACGTGGCCGGCCTGCCCTCGTTCACCCTGCCACCCAACCCCGCCCAGAGCGGGGCCGAACCCACGGAGTTCGCCGGCCGGGAGCTCGAGTTCTACTACCGCCCCCAGGTCCCGATCGCGGTGGCCGACCTCGGACGCACCGCCGGCTACACCCTGCGCCCCGAGCAGGGCCCGATCGCCTGCCTCACCGAGCAGGTCTTCGACGCCCTGTTCGGCGACCCGCGGATCGACCCGACCCGACCCAACGGACGCTGAGGAGACCGACCCTGATGTCCGACGACCTGTTCAACTCCGTCGACGCCCTGCTCGCGGCCGTGCACACCGGCCTGCCGCTCCCGGCCGAGCGGGCACGGCTGCGCCTAGCGGCCGGGCTGACGCCCGCGCAGATTGCCGCGGCTCTGCGGGTGGATTCGGCCCTGGTGACGGGCTGGGAGGACGGCAGCGCCGTCCCGGGCCCGGACATCGCCCCGTCCTACGCGCGACTCCTTGACGGCCTCGCCGCCCGCTTTCCCGCGCCCGAGCAACCCGCCTCCACGCAGCCTGCCTCCCCGGTCCTGGCCGTGCCGCAGGCGCATCCCGCCTCGGCGCCCGCCCAGCAGGCCGCCGAGGCGCCCGTTGTCCCGGTGCTCGACCAGAACCCGGACGGCTCGCTGGTGATGGGCCCGGCCGCGCCGTGCGTGCAGTGCGGCCAGCCCTCCGTCTACCGCGCCCAGGGCCACCCGATGCACCTAGGCGGCTTCTGCCGCCCCGCAGCCCCGGTGACCGAGGCCGCCGCTGCGGTCACCCAGCAGCCGGCCCCGGCCCAGGCCCCGCCCGCTCCGGCGCCCGTCGCCGCCCCGACCACGCCCGCAGCTGCTCCTGCTCCGGTCTCCTTGGTGCCGGTCCGGCCCGCGCCGACCGCAGCCCGGGCCCAGTTGGCCAGGCCGCGTCCGGCGGCGTCCCGTCCCGCTGGCCGTCCGGCTGCGCCGCGTCCAGCCGCCCCGTCTTCTGCTGCCGCGCGTTGGTGGCCGGCGGTCGCGCTGGACGCCGCCGAGGATGGCGGCTGGGTCCTGGATGTGCCGCAGGTCCCGGCCCCGGCCGGGCCGAAGCTGGGCGACTGGTTCGCGTGGCTGGGCACCGGGCTGCCGTTGCGCGTCGAGCGCGCCCACTCGGCCGGGCGCGGCGGCGACGGCATGGTTTGCCTGACCGCTGCCGCGCTCAAGCAGCTGGGACTGCCCGCCGCCCTGCCGACCACGGAGAAGGCCCTGACCGCGCTCCACACAAAGCTGGCGAAGGCCGCCGCCACGGTGGGCATGGAGATCAGCGACCAGATCGGACCGTCCTTCCACGTCTTCCGCCGCACCGGATCGGCCGGCGGCCCGAAGACCTCGGTCCGGGTCACGGTGGCGCCGTGGCTGGGCCAGGGCGACGGCCGCCAGCAGGCCGTCAGCGCCCTCGCCGCCCCGTTGGCCACCGCCCCCGACGGCACCAAGGACGGGCTGACCCTGGCCCGCCGCTACCGCGCCTTCACCGCCGACCTCGGCGTCGCCCCCGGCGCGACCACCGCCTCCACCGCGATGCTGCTCCTGGACGCGGTGCGCCCCCGCGTGGAGTGGGTCAAGGACCAGACGACGGGGGAGTGGTCCTCGCACCCGCGCGAGGGAGCCCTGCCCTCGGGTGACCTGTGCGTGCCGCCGGCCGCCGGGGCCCGCCACCCGCTGACCCGCGAACTGCTCTCGCGCGGCGAGGCGGTGTGCGAGGAGGAGGACTACAAGTGGTGGGCCCGCACCCTCACCGCCGAGGAGGCCCGGCGTCCGTGGGCGGTCGCGGTCGACGTCTGCGCCAGCTACCTCTCGGTCACTGACTCCCTGCGCCTGCCCATCGGCCCGTACGCGTACGCGGAGCACCCGGCCTGGGACGGCGGCAAGACCGCCGGCCTGTGGTGGTGCGACTTCACCGGCATCGAGGTCGATCCCCTGCTGCCGCACCCGGCCACCTTCCACGGCCAGGCGCCGACCGGCCCGGGCTGGTACGCCACCGTGACGGTCGCCTACATGGCCACCACCTACAACTTTGACCCGGCGACCATCAGCGCCGCCTACCTGGCCGCCCACACCGCGCCGTTGCTCAAGGAATGGACCGGCCGCATCCGCGGCGGCTACAAGCGCACCTACGCCCACCTCGGCCTGTTCGACGGCCAGAACCCCGAGGAGTTCCTGGCCGCCTACGCCGTGCACAAGGACGTCGGCACCGACCCGGTTCGCGCGGACGCCATGGTTCTCGCGGGCAGCTACAAGAACGTCTACAAGGGCGGCATCGGGAAGTGGGCCGACTCCGCCCGCCACCTGGACGACCAGGTGTGGCTGGAGAAGATCGCCGCGTCCTGGTCCTACGACCCCGCGCTGCGCTTCCAGGTCATCGCCGCCGCCCGCATCGCCGCCCACCGCCGCCTGCGCAAGACCCTGCTGCTCACCGGCCGGGCCCCGATCGCGGTCAACGTGGACAGCTACCTGTACGCCACCGACGCCCCGTCCCCGCTGGAGCTGCTCCCGGTCAAGGACGACGGCACCCCGGTCCCCGGCGCGCTGCGGCTGGGCATCGCCCCGGGCAGCCACAAGCACGAGGCCTCGATCCCGCTGACGGCCGTGGTCGAGGCGATGGAGCGCCGGGAGCACCCCTCCAAGCTGGTCCACCACTACACCACCGACGGCACCCCGATCGGCCCGGAGCAGAACGACGGGACCGCCGGCACCGGCAACGACGATGAGGAAGGCGGGAACTGATGGCGGGCGGGTTGTTCGGTCGGGTGCGCGAGGCGCTGTTCCCCTCCCGGAAGGCGCCGGTGCAGTCCACCACGCAGGCCGGGCAGGTGCGGGACCGCAAGTACGGCGGGAACACCAAGGCCATGGCATCCGCCTACGGCGTCGCGCCGCGCACCGTGCTGCGCTGGATCGACGGCACCCGCCGCCCCAAGGGAGAGGACGCCCAGCGGCTCCAGCGCGAGGCGGTCGACGTGCAGACCACCGAGCGCGGCCGGGAGCGCAAGGCCAAGCAGCTCGCGCAGCGCGGCACCGTCTCCGGGATCGGGGCCCGGGTCGGCCGCGCCGTGAGCTTCGAGATCCGCGGCTCGGACGCCGTCCGGGCCCGCGACATCCACCTCGACCTCTCGGGCGAGCAGGCCGCCGCCCTGGCCCTCGCCGAAGACGAGGACGAGGTGCGGCAGATCGTCGGCCGGGCCCTCGCGGACTACTTCAACGGCGGCCCCTACGGCGGATTCTCGTCCGACGACTTCGACTTCGATCCCAACGACTTCGACCTGAGCTGATCCGACCACCGGAACCGCTCAACTGGCTTACTCAGAAGGCCAGTTCGGGGTCGGCGCCGCCCAAGAGGCGGCGCCGACCCGATCGGCGGGCGGCACTGCGACCGGTCCGACCGCGACCAGCTCACCAGAGCCACGGAGGAGCAATCCAGCCCCGGAGCGGCGCCCGAAAGCGCAGTAGAATTTCCGAACCGAATTCACAGCAGCACCCGGAACCAGCAGTCCGAAATAATTCCCGAACCATGCGACCGCAGAAAACCCGACCGGAATTCCCAAGAACAGGACGGAGCCGCGATGACGCACGACGGCCACCCGGACGGCCACGGCCAGGGCGACGCCGCCCAGGAAATCGACGACCTCGAAGCGGCGTGGGCGCTGACGCCGGCGCGGTGGCGCTGCGCCCACTGCAGGGACCGGATCACCGGGGAGGGCCACACCTGGCCCTGGCCGACGAGGAACTGGAGGACCGGATGGTGCACTGGTGGCGCCGGGACTGGCCCGCCCACACCCGCCCCGGCTACCCGCCCGTC